>NZ_JBDKWG010000088.1:0-538 GCF_040151475.1 Reichenbachiella sp. MALMAid0571
CCAAGTCCCAATCCAAAACCAAGTGCATCGGACAACATGAAATCTGAAAATACTGATGGGGTGATGGCCAGCAAACTACCGTTGACCAATCCTGTTCTGACGTTGAAGTTCACATTCACTTTCTGTCTTTGGATGAAAGAAATACCCATGTAAAATCCATAAAACTGTTCTTCAATGATTTGTTTCTTTGAAGTTGTCTCCGCATTGTGCGACAGCATATTTCTTTGATAAAATCCGCCTACTTCCATGTCTCCAAGGTAGCCCGGGAAAACAAGGCCCAATGAGTGTCCCAACTTTGGAGACATCTTAGTTTTTTCTATGTAGGTGGATAATTTTAATTCCTGGGCATTGCTGCAGCTTGCGGCGGCTAAAATCAGGATGATCGGTAACAACTTTACGATTAAGATCAGTGCGGTGTAAAAATTAGTAGTAGTTTTCATGACTCTTTAGTTTTATTTTGAAACATTGTAATTATGAAACAAAGGTCATACATCCGGCATCCCCATATATCGGGGTTTTTCCAAACTTAAAAATTTAG
>NZ_JBDKWG010000089.1:0-2648 GCF_040151475.1 Reichenbachiella sp. MALMAid0571
TTTGGTTGACTTCCCTGTCAAACACAGATTTACTGCCATCATTTTGAACTCCTTATCGAAGTGTCTTCTTTCTTGTTTCATCTTATGTAAATTTAGCTTAACGAGCTTAACTTACTGTCCTGTCAAATGTAGCAGTTCCACAGTTTATTAAGACACTTGTAAAACCTCCAATGATAATACTCACTACGGCATATCAGGATTATGCATTGGAAGCTTTTGAACATAGGGTGGTAGATTATTTACTGAAACCTTTTGCATTAAGTCGATTTGTGGTTGCTTGTAACAGGGCAAAGGATGAGTTTGATTTAAGAAAACAAAAAACAAATATCGATAATGATACTCCTGATCATTTTTTTCTGCACGTAGAGTATAAATTAGTTAAAATAGAGTGGCGTAAAATCCACTATGTTCAAGGGTTAAAAGATTACTTAAAAATTTACCTGGAAAATCACACACAGCCTATAATGACAAGAATGAGTATGAAATCCATAATGGACAAATTACCTGCCAGATATTTCTTTCGTATTCACAAGTCGTATATCATAAATATTTCCAAAGTTAGTTCCCTGAACAAGAATTTTATTTTTATAGATAACATAGAAGTTCCTGTCGGGGAATCGTATAAGGATAATTTATCCAGAATTATTGATCAGGGGATTTAATGATGTCGCTACAAATCACCTGTTGGTCTCTTCATTCCTCCACTTCATCTATTCTTTAAAAAACAGACTTTGAGATTGTTTACTTTCGATGCATTAATTTAAAATTCTTGCATATGAAGAACATGAAAAGTGTACTATTAATTTTAGGCTTCCTGACCTTGTCAACCGTTTTGTACAGCCAGGTAGAACAGAAAAAATATGATTTTGAAAATAAAATATTACAATGGCAAAAAGAGTATAATGTTGAATTTGTAGCAATAGGGATCATTGAAAATGGCCAAATAGAGTACACAAAAGTCTTTCATAAATTACATGGCGCTACCGATAGCATTCAGCATATGCAATTTGATGCTGCTTCATTGACAAAACCAGTTTTTGCGAATGCTGTATTACAATTAATTGATTCTAACATTCTGGATCTTGATGAAAGGATTTATCCATTTGGTCTCCATTCGGAAATCAAGAATATTGACATGCATAAAAAATTAACCGTTCGTCATGTACTATCACACCAATCCGGTCTTCCTAATTGGAGGTACATGACCCTTTCAGGAGAATTGGATTTTTACCACGAACCAGGAAGCAGATATACCTATTCTGGAGAAGGGTATGAATATCTACGAGAGATTTTAGATTTAAAATTGGGGGCAAGTATTCAAGATTATATTGATTCTTTAGTATTTAAACCTGCTGAGATGTATGAATCAAAAATTGGAAGTGCCGCAGGAGGAATGAATACTACAATACATGATTATACTAAATTTTGCAAATACATTATGGAAGGTGCAGGAATTACCAACTCTCTCTATAGCACAATGCATAAAAATCATACATATATTAAACCAAATATGTATTACGGGCTTGGATGGGAAGTGTCTGAAGCACTCGACAAGAACAACAATTATGCAATATTCCATTCCGGTGCAGGATCTGGTGTAAAAAACTTCACAGTGATATTCCCGAAAGATCAAAGCAGTGTAACAGTATTTACAAAAGGGGGAGATAATGGGTTATTAATTTATGAGAATATTGTTCGTTCTTTATCTGAATCTGGGAATGAACTTTTTAATAGGATTAACAAACAATATGCGCCAGAGAGACAGATTATTGTAGCGGAAAAAAAGTTGGAAGACTATGTAGGACAGTATCAGTTACAACAAAAAATTAAGTTCAACATCTTTATAGATAAAGGTAATCTAAGAATTGAATTAATGGGACAGGACTTAATGTTATTTCCTATTTCTAAGGATGAATTTATCGCTAATGAATCTACCTCTTTAAGATTTATAAGGGACGATGCTGGTAAAATTGAATCTTTAATCATTGGTCAATATGGAATCGACGCATTTTCATGTAAAAAGCTAGCAAATCAATAATTGTGAAAACTTCGACTCAAATACTATTATGTTTTTTTCTAGTCCTTTTTAGCTCATTTAACAGCCAACCTAAAGAAGAAAAGCCTATTTGCATTTTTGCCGGATATATGTTTGACTCTGAGCACAAGCAATTGATTAAAAACCAGTTGATTGAAGTTAGAGATGGGAAAATAACAAAGATTACAAGTAGTGTAGGGCTCCTGAAAAATAAAGACATCATCGATTTATCAGTCTATACGGTCATACCCGGTTTAATCGATGGTCATACTCATTTTTTACATTCGGAAGAAATAGGCGAAAAAAATGGTATTTTAAAAGAAATACTTTTTGAAAGTGATGCTCATAGGATTCTAAGAGGAGCAAAATTTGCAAAATCGTGGTTAATGAGTGGATTTACCACTGTCCGGGATTTGGGCAACTCCGGTAGATACCTTGATATAGAATTATTGGTGTCCGAGAAAAGATTTTGCCTTCTAAGGAAATTCATCAAAATCACCCCTGCCTGATCGGTAGGCAGGCCTAAATCCCCTAAAGGGGACTTTTTGATCACCCCTTCAGGGGACGGGGGTAGTTTTAGGAAATCGAAAAAATCTTTTCTCATTTCGTTTAA
>NZ_JBDKWG010000090.1:0-31892 GCF_040151475.1 Reichenbachiella sp. MALMAid0571
AATTAGGTACTTGTTCACATGCTTTTTCAATGATTGTTTTACTTTTTTTTCATAACTTCAATTCTTATTTTGTGAACTCCGAAGTTAGAAGTTCTTTGGCATTCCCCGAAGGGCTTCCGACGAAGGAGGTTCGTTCAACAAAGTCCTGCATCCTTCCAAAATGAAGTACAAAACTTATTGAAATGACCAAGGGTTGATTTGCGCATGACTAAAATAATTATGCCTGTGCAGGTATATTGATTTGACTACACAAAAACTACAATCCAAAAACACCAGGCAACCAAAGAGAAATCCAGGGTATATAAGTGATCAGCATCAGTACCACAAACATGGCAAACAGATACGGAATTAATGGAACAATCACTTTGGTAACACTCACTTTTGCCACGCCACTCCCTACGAACAACAGTGTGCCTACAGGTGGCGTGCAGATCCCTATGCAAAGGTTAAGCACCAATACTATCCCAAAGTGAACAGGATCCATACCCAATGCCGTTACCACTGGTAAAAATATCGGTGTAAAGATCAGGACAGCTGGTGATATATCCATAAATGTGCCGATTACCAACAATGTAAGGTTGATAATCAAAAATATAACAACTGGGTTGCTGAAATTCTCTAACATAAATCCGGTGATCATCTGTGGAATACTAATGAATGAAAACAACCAGGACATGGCCATAGATGTACTAATGACCGCCATTACAAGTGCTGTAGTCTTAGCACTGTTCAACATGATAGAAGGCAAATCCTTAATGGTTATGGCTTTGTAAATAAAAGCCAGTACTGCAGCATAAAAAACTGCTATGGCAGCCGCTTCTGTAGCTGTAAAAATACCAGCTACAATGCCACCCACTACCACTACCAACAACATCAAACTAAAAAATGCATTTTTCAAATACTTAAAGGTATCAGACAAAGAAACCTTTTCTCCTCTTGGTAATTTTTTCTTAAAAACCATATACCCTGCAGTAAGCATAAGAGCCAGGCCTACCAAAACACCTGGTAAATAACCTGCTATAAAAAGTGCCGCAACTGAAGCCGTACCTCCACTAGCCAATGCATAAACTATCAAAATATTACTTGGTGGAATCAGTAATCCGGTTGTAGATGAGGTAATGTTGATGGAAGCACTCATCGTCCTTGGGTAGCCTTCATCCTCCATCCTGTCGGTCATGATACTGCCAATGGCTGAAGCTGCTGCCACAGCAGATCCTGATACCGCACCAAATAGCATCGCTGCAAGTACATTCACATAAGCCAATCCTCCCGGAAGCCTTCCGATCAGTGAATTGGCAAGATTTATCAGTCGATTGGCAATTCCTCCCTGCTTCATCAACTCTCCTGCAAGCACGAAAAATGGTATTGCCAGCAAAGAAAAACTATCGATACCAGTTGTCATTCTTTGGCTTACCGTGGTAATAGCCGGTAGGTTGTTTACGTTGAGCAGTAATGTCAATGTGGTGGAAATTCCTATACTATATACCACTGGCACTCCCAGACCAAGAAGACCAAAAAACGTAACAAACAATAATATTATGCTAATGATTTCAATATCCATCTTAAGTTCTTTCTTTGAGTATGTTGTAAATAGAATAGAAAATGATCAATACACCACTGATGGGCACAATGGCATACACATAGCCCAAATGCACATGCAGGGCAGATGAAATCTGTCCCAAAGAAAGCGTGATGTAAACCAGGTTTCCACCTCCTACTATCAATACTACAAGTGCAAATAACATAATCAGGCATTCAATGACAATTGATACTTTTTTCTGCTTCTCTTTAGAGAATTTCTGGTATAAATAATCCATAGTCAAATGTGCCTTTTGTCCATTGAGGTAAGCCATACCCAAAATACTAAGCCAGATCAAAGAAAACCGGGCAAACTCTTCGGTAAAAGAAGGAGAATTGGACAGTACATATCTGGAAAAAACCTGACCAAGTACATCTATCACCAACAAGGAAAAGATGACAATCAAGGTTTTCTCAATAACCTTATTTATGCTATTATAAATGCGCTCTAATGTTTCCAAATTAATAAGACTTAATTTTATCGACTAAGATTTTCATTTTTTCGTCTTTCGAAAATTCATCAATCAACGATTGAGATTCTTTCTGAAATAGTGATTTATCAGGATAAATTACTTCGACATTGTTTTTCTTCAAAAGGGCAAAACATTCTTCGACAGACTCTGCCCAGTATTTCTTTTGAGCAACCACAGATGCTTTAGCGGCCTGGCTTACCCATTGCTGCTCCTGTGGTGACAAGGTGCTCCAAAATTTGGTACTAATTACCATCACATCAGGAATGTTGCTGTGCTCGTCTATGGTGTAGTACTTACAAACCTCATAATGATTGGAAGAAACAAAAGATGGCGGATTGTTTTCAGCCCCATCGACAACACCCTGCTGTAATGCAGTGTATAGCTCTCCATAAGCCATAGGCGTAGCAGAACCACCAAAATTATTTACCATGTCAATCGACATCTGGTGGTTCATTACTCTTATCTTCAGTCCTTTTAAATCAGCAGGAGTATGTATTGGTTTTGTTTTAGTATAAAAACTTCTGCTTCCGGCATCATAAAAACACAATCCTTTCAATAAAAAATC
Organism: Reichenbachiella sp. MALMAid0571; assembly: GCF_040151475.1. NCBI lineage: Bacteria > Pseudomonadati > Bacteroidota > Cytophagia > Cytophagales > Reichenbachiellaceae > Reichenbachiella > Reichenbachiella sp. MALMAid0571. Next base: position 2,617 of record NZ_JBDKWG010000090.1, read on the forward strand.
ACTGCTCCCTTCCATCATTTCTTCTCCAACATCTCCTTCTAAAACATCAAAAAGATGTTTTTTATCTCTGAATAAATAAGGAACTCCAAGCACCTCGTATTCAGGAGAGAAATTGGCCATAACAGCAGCACTTACTTTGGTGATAGCAATACTTCCAATTTGCAACAGCTCCAAAACCTCTCTCTCACTGCCCAACTGGCCATCGGGAAATATTTTGATTTTCAACTTACCGTCAGAAATTCTATCCAACTCATTTTGAAAAAAAACAATTCCCTTATGTACAGGGTGAGTTTGTGGCAAGCTGTGTGCTAAAAAAAGTGTTTTTGTTTTCGAAGTTTGATTACAGGAGTTTAGCAACAAACCTGAAATCAAACAGAGAGCCAAAAGAAAGTTTTTCACCAAAAACGATGATTTATAGTGATGTAGCATTTATAGTTTTATAAAAATTTAACCTTATTTATGATTCAATTCTTTCAAATATAAATCAAAATATTTTCTAACCTAACAAGTGTAACTATTAGGGCAACCGCATTTAAAATTTCTACTGCTCCTAGATTGTTCAGGGGTCTGTTAGGGTTAACTATAACTCTAACAGATACCGCAACAAGTGCGGTAAGGTGTTTTATTTTTAAATGCGTTTGACCAAGTGAAATCATTACATTTGGCCTGTATTAGTCGAAATTAAAGTACTTGTTTGCATTGTTATAAGATATATCTTCAACCATCTGTCCCAGCAAATCCATATCATTTGGGATCAATCCCTTCTCCACATCATCACCCAATAGATTACACAAGATTCTTCTGAAATACTCATGCCGGGGAAAAGAAAGGAAACTTCTACTATCCGTAAGCATACCAACAAATCTGCTAAGTAAGCCCATATTTGATAAAGAATTCATCTGACGTTCCATACCATCCTTTTGATCCAAAAACCACCACCCTGTTCCAAATTGAATTTTACCAGGCGTAAGTCCGTCGTTGAAATTACCAGCCATTGTTGCCAGTAAATCATTGTCTCGAGGATTCAAATTGTATAAAATGGTTTGACTTAGTTGATTGGTATTGTCCAAAGTATTTAGAAAATTGGATAAAGATTGAGCCTGATTAAAATCACCCATAGAATCATATCCTGTATCTGGCCCCAATTCTCTTAATGCCCTTTCATTGTTGTTTCGCAATGCTCCCAAATGAAACTGCATCGTCCATCCTTGCTTGTAATAGCCTTTTCCCAATTCTATCAGGATGTAAGTCTGTACTTGTTCTATTTCATCAGCATTGAGGCTTTTACCACTTCTTACTTTTTTGAAATTCGATTCGGTAGTAGAAAGTTCGGCTTTCTGATAAGGAATCCTGTTCAGTCCATGATCTGACAGTTTACAACCCAATGAAGTGAAATACTCCATACGGCTATGAAGTGCCTCAATCAGATCGTCAAGAGATTTTATGTCAATAGAAGCCGCATTTCCCAACTTATCAATATAGGTATTGTAAGATGTAATATCTTCCAATGCCAGACATTTGTCCGGTCTGAAGGTAGGCAATACTTTGATGCCTTTTGCTGCAGTTTTAATTTGTTTGTGATATGATAAGTCATCTATTGGATCATCAGTCGAACAAGCAACTTTCACCTGCATTTGATCCAGCAAATCATAGCAACCAGCTTGCTGCAATTTGTCATTGCTCATTTCAAACACTCGTTCTGCTGATGCTCTATTCAGCAATTCGTCAATCCCAAAATACCTCTTCAGTTCCAGATGAGTCCAATGATATAAGGGGTTTCTTAAGGTAAATGGAACTGTCTCTGCCCATTTATTGAATTTCTCAACTTTAGAAGCATTTCCTGTCACGTATTTTTCATTGATACCGTTGGCACGCATCGCCCGCCATTTGTAATGGTCTCCTTCTAACCATGCATCAGTAAGCGTTTCAAATTTCCTGTTTTCAGCTATATCCTTAGTAGATAAGTGATTGTGATAGTCTATAATGGGTTGGTCTTTTGCATAATCAAAATACAGTTGCTCTGCGGTTTTCGATTGCAATAAAAAGTGGTCGTTGATAAAGGTCATCGATTGATCTAATAGTGAAAGTCCATAGTAATAATCAACAGTCAATAAGGAAAGTAATCTTTAACCATTGACTGTTGACAAATCTAATAATTCAATTGTAACAAATTACAACTTTGGCTCCCAACCCGGCTCGTACTCACGTCCCCAAAGCTTCATGGCATCACGGTCGTAAATTCTACCCGTATTCTCATCTATCTCAAATGGTTTTCCAATTCGATGAGAAATATTCGCATAATGCGTCAACAACTGACTTACTACTCCTTGTTCGATTGGTGAGGTCAAGGTCTCTTTTCCACGAATAGTGTTAAAGAAGTTGGAAGCATGCTTGGTCGTCATGTCTCCACCACCACCAAGAGCGGTACCTGCTTCATTTCCAGCCGCTTTGCTATCTTTCAGCAACTCTCCTTTTAAATTATACAATCTATAGCCTCCACGATCAACATATACAGACCCTTCTGATCCATATATTATTGTACCACGCCCAGATCCATAAATATTGTATTTATTACGGCTCTGCCCATCCCATTTGATCACTCTGTTGTCAGCAAAACGAAATGTTGCTTCCATAGTGTCATACATAGTCCAGCCATCATTTACATATTGGAATTTGCCGGATACTACATCTACTTTTTCAGGATACTTTACATCCAGAGCCCATCTTGCTATGTCCAACTCATGAGTGGCATTGTTTCCCATCTCGGCAGTACCATAGTCCCATCCATACCAGTGCCAGTTATAATCCCAGGTATCATGCATGTACTGCTTCCTTGGTGCAGGACCCTGAAATAATTCCCAATCCAATCCTTCGGGTGGTGCGGCTTTCTTCGCAACCGGAACTTCTCCTCTGTCATTGGTATAAAAAGCAATAGCTTTATAAGTTTTTCCTATTACACCATTGTGAATTTGTTTGATGATATCAATAGATTCAGGAGAAGAACGCTGCTGATTTCCCATTTGTACCACTTTATTGTATTTCTGCTGAAAACCAACTACCAGTTCTCCTTCTTTTGGATTGTGGCTACATGGTTTTTCAAGATAAATATGTTTTCCTGCCTCCATACCCATACACGCACCAGGCGTATGCCAGTGATCCGGAGTAGCCATAAAGATGGCATCTACTTTTTGATCATCAAATACTTTTCTGATATCGTTCTCAAGAACAGGTTTATTTTTTATGGATTTAGCAAATTTGGCAGCAGCTTTATCACGCTGACTTTTCATTACATCACATAAATAAAGTAATTCCACATTGTTTTCTTTCAATGCGACAGGCTCTATATAAGCTCCATAACGCCTGCCTAATCCTTGTATAGCCAGAAAGAGTCTGTCATTAGCACCCTTTACTTTTCCGTAACTTTTAGCCGACATTGCATTGGCTGAGCCTGCAAACGCCATTCCTGCAGCACCTGCCATGGCACTTACAGTTGCTTTCTTCAAAAAGTCTCTTCTTGATGTGTCTTTTTTCATGATTTGTTTTTTTGTGAGTGAATATGATTTACAGCTCCATAATTTTAATATTCTTAAAAGACACTTTGTCGCCGTGATCTTGCAGCAAAATATGTCCTTTTTTGAAGTTTCCGAAGTTTGGCCATTGTTGGTATTTACTATAATTTACCAATGCCTGCCACTGTAGGGTATTCCTCTCATATTCCACTACTTTAATACCGTTTAAATAATGTGTTACCACATTTCCTCTCACTTCTACCCGTGCCCGGTTCCAACTTCCTATTCCGTTAAACCGCTTCTCTCTCTTGCTTGCATCGTAAAAGGTGCCATTTGCCGGAATCAAATCATATAATGAAGCCAATGTACGGTTGCCCAATACCCCCTTTTTAGCATCAGGGTGTTTTTTGTCGTCCAGAATCTGAAATTCACACCCAATAGCTGATCCTACTCCTTTGTTTAGATCTGTTTGAACAAAATATTTGATACCACTGTTAGCACCTTCCGTCAAGTTAAAATCTACTTCTAAAACAAAATTTTCATACTCATCTATTGTTACAATATCACCTCCATTTCTGGATTCAGCACCATCTGAAGATAGTACACTTAACACACCATCTTTAATCTCCCACCCTTTTTCCGGGAAATTTTCCAATTTAGCACCTCTCCATCCTGCTGAGCTTTTCCCATCCCAAAGTAGTTTCCATCCCTCAGATTTTTCTGTATCCGTCAATTGATTGGTAAGGTAGCTCACCTCTTTTACACCCTTCATTGGAGTGCGGTTTTTCTCCAAATCTTCTGTCATAATTCTTACATTTTTCCAGCGAATTGTTTTCCCTGCCTGCTCTTTATGATCACCAATTCCATGAACCTGTAAACCTATAAATCCTTTGGCTGTAAGGTCATCAACTAAGTTAGCGCATGGGATTCCATTCAACCATGTTCTGATAGAGCTACCAACCGCTTCTATTCTATACTTATTCCACTCTCCTTTTTTAAATGCTTTCCTTGCTTCCTGATTGTATTCCAAAGGATACAACCAACCTCTTCTTCCTTCATCATAGATTCCGGCAGACCAAGCCCTGTCAGACCCATCACATTCAACCTGGTATCCATGTACCTTACCTTCTTTATACTCAGGGATACTATTGCTTCTAATCTGAACACCAGAGTTTAGCCCTTGCTCCATTTTCATTTCATATTCCAATATGAAATCACCATAATACTCCTTAGTAGTCAAGAATGTATTGGGGGTTCCTACTTCACTGGTTCCCACAATTTCACCATTATCAATGGTGTATTTAGCCGTCCCGTTCAGAACTTTCCATCCTTTAAAATTCTTTCCATTAAAAAGGTTTGTCCACCCATCAGATTGCTTCTTTTGAGCAAAACCGGAAAAGGTCAATGACAAAATGATAGCGATAATTTGAATTCTCTTCATCGTGTATATAGTATTTGTGTTTAATTTCTTTTTTCTATTATTTATATGCTTTCCAGGGTTCTTGAAATACCTAATTCCAAACCTCTTAATTCGGCTAATCCTCTCAACCGTCCAATGGCTGAATAACCGGCAAATGGAACATGCTTTTTAAGGTCATCTAGCATCTGATGTCCATGATCGGGACGCATAGGAATGGCAAAATCATCTCTCCCACTCTCTTTTCTCTTTTTTACCTCTTTGACCAAAGCAAGCATCACAGCATACATGTCTGTGCTTCCAGTAAGATGATCTGCTTCATAAAAACTACCATCAGCCTGACGTTGAACATTCCTTAAATGCAAAAAATGAATTTTATGCCCTAGTTTTTTAATCATTCCGGGGAGGTCATTTGAGGCATTCGGACCTAAAGACCCTGTACAAAAAGTGATCCCATTACTCGGACTATCTACACAACTGGTCAAATAGGTTAAATCCTCTTCATTGGAAATGATCCTTGGCAATCCAAAAATAGGATATGGTGGATCATCCGGATGACAGCATAACTTTATTCCGGCTTTTTCCGCTTCAGGCACAACTCTTTCAAGGAAATACTTAAGATTACTTTTTAAAACAGCAGCATCAACATGCTCATATTGAGCCAGAAATTTCCTAAAGTCCTCTATTTCAATAATATCCGTCGTGCCTGGTAATCCAGCCAGTACATTTTTCTGCAATAGTTCTCTTTCAGCCTGATTGAGTGAATCAAACCTTTCCTGAGCTTTTTGAATTACTTCCGGTATATATTCATCTTTTGCTTCCGGTCTTTTTAAGATAAATAAATCAAATGCTGCCAAATTGATTGCATCAAACCGAAGTGCTTTTGATCCATCTTCTACTTCATACACCAGGTCGGTTCTGGTCCAATCGAGAATAGGCATGAAATTATAACACACCGTATAAACGCCACATTCAGAAAGATTTTTGATCGTCTGAATATAGTTTTCAATCATCTGATCTCTTTCTGCACTTCCTTTTTTAATCGACTCATGTATATTAACACTTTCTACCACTGACCATTTAAGATCTCTTGCTTTATTCTTTTTTTCATCCCACTCAATGATCCTTTTCCTCTTTTGGATTTCTTCAACCGACCAAACCTCTCCTACCGGAATATGATGGAGTGCATTTACAATTCCTTTTGCTCCTGCCTGTAGCACATCATCTAACGATACCATGTCGTTAGGCCCGTACCACCTCCATGTATGTAGTAAACTCATTTTCGTAATTTATCTTTATTTGTATAATTAATAATTTAAATCGTTTGGCTTGCTAATACCATAGCCTAACGAGTCAGATTCATAACTTGTATTTAAACCCCGCTAAAAGCACTAAATCCTCCATCAATTGGAATTACAATTCCGGTAACAAATTTTGAAGCTCCGCTACACAGGTATTGAATAGCACCATTCAGTTCTTCAGCTACACCAAATCTTCCCATTGGCGTTTTTCTGATTACAGTATTGCCTCTTTCTGTATAAGATCCATCAGGATTGGTGAGCAACGCCCTGTTTTGTTCTCCAATGAAAAATCCGGGTGCAATTGCATTCACTCTAATACCTTCTCCATACTTATGAGCCATCTCTACAGCCATCCATCTCGTAAAGTTTTCAATAGCTGCTTTGGAAGCAGAATACCCGGCTACTCTGGTAATTGCCTGTGCCACCGACATAGATGAAATATTGATGATAACTCCGGTACCTTGATTGGCCATTACTTTGCCAAACACCAATGATGGGATCACCGAACCATTTAGGTTCAGGTCAGACACTTTTCTGAATGCATCAATAGACAAATCAAAAATGGTTTGCTCCGGTGTAATTGTCGCACCAGGCATGTTGCCACCAGCGGCATTGATGAGAATATCAATTGTTCCCCATTTGCTAAGAATATCTTCCTTAACCAATTCCAAATTATCCTGATCCAAAACATTTCCAGCCAAACCAATAGCTTCGCCTCCCTGATCTGTGATTTCTTTAGCTCTTGATTCAGCCGCATCTTTATGCAAATCCAAAATTACAATCTTCACTCCTGCTTCGGCCAGGCTTACAGCCATACTACCACCCAATACTCCACCACCGCCAGTGATTACCGCTACTTTTCCGGTAAGGTCAAATAAATTCTTACTCATTTGTTATTTATATAGATTCTTGAAAAGTTAATATTTACGCTAGTTGAATTTCCGTTAACGTACACGAAAGTATGAAAATACTTTTTTCGTTCCAAAAAAAAGCCCATATTTATTTGAATATTAGAGAAATCAAATCTCTGGATATTGCTAAAAAAGAAACATTTTTGCCTTACTAAAGAAAGAAATCATAAAAAAAGTTAGTGTAAAAGATATAGCCGCTCATGCCAATGTATCAATTGGAACAGTTGACAGGGTAATCCACAACAGAGGCGAAGTTTCTGCAAAAACCGCAGAACGGGTGAATGAAGCGATAGACAAACTAGGATATCAACCGAATCTCATTGCCAGGTCTTTAGCCACAAAAGTAAATCACAAACTGGCTGTATTTTTACCTGATTCAACTGATACCAATGACTATTGGCACTACCCTATTTTAGGAATCCGACAGGCTATAGATGAAATTTCCGATCATGGCATCAATATCAGGTTTTACTTTTTCGACCTGAAAAAAGAAGAAGACTTTTTAAAAAAAGGAAAACTATTAATCTCTGATGCTCCGGATGTAGTAATTACAGCACCTATGTTTATGGGCAATCAAAATACCATATTTTCTCAACTGGATCAGCATGGAATCAAATATGTATTGATTGATTCGGATGTTTCCAGTTCTTCAAGAATGGCTTTCGTAGGCCAACATTCTGAACGCAGTGGACTAGTGGCAGGACGACTGATGAGTTCATTGATAAACGCTGGTGACAACATCCTTATTACCAATATTCAAAGTGGGTCTGACATCATTCCGGTTATTCAGAAAAGGATCAAAGGTTTTTCCGACTACCTTGGTGAACATAGAGCCTCATCTAAGGTTTTTGAGCTGAACATGCCGCTAGAATCCAATAGTTCAGGTCCGTTGATACAACACATAGAAGAGCATCAGGTAAAGGGTGTCTTTGTGCCAAGTTCCAGAGCTCATATCGTTGCTGATTTTTTAAAAGATCAAAATGCGCCGGACATTAAAATAATAGGGTATGACTTAATTAAAAGTAATATCAAATACCTTAAAGACGGGCTTATAGACTGCTTAATAAGTCAAAGACCTGCCAAACAGGGTTATCATGGTGTAATGAGTTTGTTTAACCACTTAGTAAAAAAAGAAAACAGCCTTCAAAACATCATTTTACCCATTGATATTATATTAAAAGAAAATGTAGATGATTACATTTCATCTATCCAACTGTAACCAACAATATTATATCCATTTCTCCCACAAAAAGAATCGCCAATGAAACATACATATCATTGGCGATCAATTTTAACAAAAACGAGTAATCCTATTTGGATGCTTTAAATTTTCTTAATTGGTAGCTAAATGTCAACATAAAATATTGCTGCAATACCTGAGTTCTTGTTTCCTGAAGATAAGTAGAAGTTACACTTTGGCTAATACTTCTGTTTTGTTTTAACAAATCAAATACTGACAATTCCAACTCTCCTAAATTGTTTTTGAGGAATTTCTTAGCAATGCTCAAATTCCATAAAGTGTATGCAGTATTAAACTCATCATTTACACCATTGTACTTTTGATAAAAAATGTCACTTCTGAATACAAGGCCTTTCCAAAAAGTAAGATTGAATTTACCACCAAGCGTCTGGGTAAGATAATTGCTATTAGAGTTGCTCCTAGCCTCAGCAGAGTTCACAACCGTATTGGTACTGGCACTATAGTAAATATTGAAATCAATATCCTTACTAAAATTACTCACTAAGGACAACTTAGCACTTCCTGAATAAGTACTGGCAAAGTTTTCCACTTCGTTGTTCAAGCCTGGTTGACGCCTGTAAGACAAACCAATTGTAGTATTTATATTTGACTTCAGTTTGGTCATCGGCATTCCATAAGTAGTGCTGTTGGTAGCATTCCAATACCCGTCCAAATTGATGGGACGTGAGATTTGTGTTCCTCTGGGTACTTCTACTCCATCTATTACCATATCTTCATCAGCAAATTGAGTTTCATTGGTAACATAGTTGAGTGTAGTTTCTACTCTGGTATAGTTTGATATAGATGTGTTCTTATCAATATTAGATTTTCCCATTCTCATGAAAAAAGAATGAGAATAGCTTTGTTTTAGTCCAGGATTACCCAAAGACCAGAGCAATGTATTACTTCGATCTACCACGTTTTGAAGTTGACTTACTGAGGGAGCATCCGTCTCTCCGGAATACCTGAAAAACATATCTCCACCTCCTTTGAAGTTTACTCTTCCCATAAGAGAAGGGATAATGTTATCAAATTTCCTTTGAAAACTACCCGTCTCCGGAAAAAACTGGTTACTGTTCAAAATAGCATGTTGAAAAGCCACTTCAGCCCTGAAAAACTGACCAAAACTCCTGTTTGTGAGAGACAGTTCAGTCTTGTGGGTAGTATAACCACTTTCAAATTCGTTGGAAAGCCCAGAGTTAAATGTCTTATTTTCCTGCTCTTCATCTACGATATAAGCCTTCTTATCAGACGTTCGATCATTGTAATTTATTTCATGTTGAAGCGATACTTGACCATTGGCTCCTACAGGTTCTGAGTAGGTGACTTCTACATTGTATGAATACTGTTTTTCCTTGGTTAAATATTCATAATTGGTCAATGAATCATTGTCTAATTCTATCAGTAATTCCTGCTGATAATTTTTACGATCAGTATCTTGTATTCTATTGCTTAACTCAAAAGAAAGTGTCCTTCCGATTTTTCCGAATTTATGTTGAAAATCTATGTCATTACTTATGTTGTAGCTTTTATTAAAACTTTGATAATTGTTTTGAGTTTCTTTTATTACCTCACCATTTTCATCCCGGGTAACTCCATCTGAGTAATCTTTACTTTTGTTGTCCTGATAACTAATGGACGGCCTGATTACCAACCTGTTATTTTCGTTGATATTATAGTTTATCCTCATGTTCATCCTATGATTGAGGTTATCAGCATTTGAACGATTTTCTGCAGAGTAGTAGTCTCTACCATCAGCTGCAAATTGACGATTTGTAAATTCGTTGTTGTTGTTATCAGTTTTATTGAAAAAATAGCTGCTTTCAAGTGTGGCCTTCTCTCCCAATTTATCTGTAAAATTCACACCAAAAGAATTGGTCTTAGTGATACCACTCTGAGTACCAGTCATAAAATTATCATTTCCACCTCCACGAAAACCACCTCGCTGACTTCCTCCTCCAACTCCGGCAAGGTCTTCACTACTAAAGTTCTGAATGTTTACATTGTTGGACATCCCAATCAAAGTTATCCGCCTATCCTTACCGAAAGAATTTAGATTGACTCCCGCATGATAATGATCATCGGTACCATATCCACCATATATTTTACCAAACTTCCCATTTCGCTTACCCTCTTTAGTAACCACATTCATGGTTTTAGTGGTATTGCCATCATCAATTCCTGTAAACTGAGACTGCTCACTTTTCTGATCAAATACCTGAATATTTTTCACCACTTCTGCAGGAATGGTATTTAAAGAGAGTAATGGATCTTGTCCGAAAAATCGTTTTCCATCCAATAGCACCTGCTGTACGGTCTCCCCATTGGCTGAAACACCACTTCCATCTACCACTATTCCCGGCATTTTGCTTACGAGATCCTTTGTACTCGCATCGTTGTTTACTTTATAAGCATCCGCATTGTACTGAAGTGTATCGCCTTTCTTTTCCATGGCAATCACTTCTCCCTTCACTTCTATGGTCTCTAGCATTTTGGAATCCTGCTTCACAAATATCCTTCCCAGATTCATATCAACCGATCCCACTCTTATCACCTTGGTATAAGAGTGATACCCCATGCTGGTGATGTCCAAACGGTAAAATGCATCTTCAACATTTTTAATAGCAAAAGCACCCTGTATATCCGAAACAGCATATTTTGATTTTGTAGAATCCCTTATATTTAACAGTTTAATTGTTGCACCAATGATCTCAGAACCATCTTCACCGTCGGCTAATATTCCCTGAACAGTCCACTTTTTTCTCGGTTCTACAGACTTCACTTCCTCCTGGGCACCAGCCCTCCTATTCTTAGCTGCCTCTTGATATGTGGCAAATTGATTTTCATTTAATACGTCAGCAATCAATCCATCTTTTTCATCTCTCAAAGCTTCCATCTTAGTCCTCATCTTGTCAAAACTCCTCGTTCTCATCATCTCATCCATTGTTTCTTTAAATGTCTGAGTAAATTCATCATAGATACCATCCATCAATTCTTTCTGTTCCTTAGAAAGATCTGTCAATTCTTTATAAACATTTTGCTTTTCACGGGTCACCATATCTTCAGGACTCATGCGCTGTGCCATCAGAGTACTAAAACATGTACAAATTAAAATTGTACATAAAACAAAAGAGGGTTTGTTTATTTTCATAATCTAAGTATTCCTGTTTAAGAGGATTTCAATTTGATAAAGTCAACATTGATATTCCAAAAGTAAAATCAAATTCTAATCCAAATTTGAAGTTCGATGTTTGATCTTGCAAAAATTATAATTTATTTATGTTACGTGCTTAGAAGTCAAAAGTCAGGAAAACTTGCGCCTGGTAATTTATTTTTCTACCAACGACTAATTCTTTTAACCAATCAGCAGGTTTGCTTAAAGAAGCAAACGATTTATAAAGAAAAAAACTACCCCCGTAAAAAGAGTAGTTTTTTTTCTTTATGAAATTTAATTTATGGCAAATTTTATTCCCTTCCTTCTGGTCGGTTCCCTCTCCGGCTCCTTTGCTCCTCTCTCACTTTATCCATTAATTCTGTGTATTGTGTATTTTGTTCCTCATTAAATATTCCTTTTAAGGCCTCATCTTTTTCAGCTCTAACTGATTGCATGATTTCACGCATTCCCTGAATATCTCCAGAATTTTCTGCTCTGGCTTTTTTTATTGATGCCTCATAATCTACAAATACTTTATCTACCATTACTTTCTGATCATCACTGAGGGTAGTAATGTTATCAGTAATCAACGCCTTTTCTTTTTTTATCATTTCGGCTGGATCACGTCTTTGACCACCCTGGCCTCCAGGCCCTTGCGCTATGGCCCATTGAGTTGCCAACATTCCAAGAACCATAAAAAGCACTTTCTTTGATCTGTTCATTTTATTTAGTTTTAGTTATATATTTCCTTAGATGTTTTTCAAATACAAAACTTGCATTCCGACATTACTTTTTTTTGAAAAAATTTCAGACTGGGTAATCTTACATATTATCCTTTAAGTTTGTACTTTATTTTACCAGACAAATTAATGAAAAGAATCTACTTACCTATAATGCTTGGAGCACTTATTTGTTGTACTCAAAATAAAAAAAATACTGAATCAACTCAAGTACCACAACAAGTCAGTGAGGAATCAAAAATTCAAGGAGACTCAAAAGAAAATATAAAGGCAAAGCCCAAAACAGGAAGTACCGATGGTATGATTCATTTTGATGGAGGCAATATTATTATAGGGTCTGAAAACGGCACTCCCGATGAACAACCTCCTTTTGAAAAAAGGATTGAGCCTTTTTTTCTTGACAAAAATCTGGTGACAGTTGGTGATTTCAGGAAGTTTATTCAAGCTACAGGTTTTAAAACAGATGCTGACAAATTTGGAGATTCTGGCGTTTTTGATTTCGAGCAGGGAAACTGGAACCTGATGAAAGGTGCCAATTGGGAATATCCGTTTGGACCTCAAATGCCAAAAGCAGAAGAAAACCATCCGGTGACACACGTAAGCTGGAACGATGCACAGGCCTATGCTACCTGGACAGGAAAAAGATTACCTACGGAATTTGAGTGGGAATATGCAGCCAAAAACGGGGAAAATACTAACGATAAATATGCCTGGGGCAATCAGTTGGTAGTAAAGGGCAGGTATATGGCCAATGTTTGGCAAGGGGAATCAGTTACCCAACCTGAAGTCCTTGATGGGTTTATGTTTACTTCCCCTGTTGGAGCATTTGGTGAACACCCATCCGGACTAACTGACATGGGTGGTAATGTATGGCAATGGTGTGCCAACACTTATGAAGGATATCCGGGAAGTCCTACAGCAGGACAAAGAGACGAATCCATAAAAAGTGCCAGAGGTGGTTCATTTATGTATGATCAGGCAGGAGATGCCAGTTTCTCTACTACTTTCAGATCAAAAAACACTACTGACACCTCTTTGTTCAATACAGGATTTAGGTGTGCTTTATGATTTTCTAAAGACCATTATATGCACTGAACCTTACAGGTTTTATTACTGGTATTCCCTATCTAATTTTGAAACTCAATCCAAACCAGATTAAAAATGATAATATGTAAATTAGCATACCATAAATAGTAGTAATTGAACTGATTTTTAATCCACCAGCCAAGAGTGCCTGACTAATTGAACCTACCTCTGCAACTACTTCAAAAGCTCCCATTAAGCCGATCATTTGACCCAATATTCCAACAATCAAAGCAAACAAGCCTACTTGCTTTATGTAACTAATTTTTCTAGCTGCTGCTTCTTTAGAATTAAACCCTTTTTTAAACAACGGTAAACCATTAAATATTGAAACTACAATTAGGATAATAAAAATAACAGTAAGGTAGCCCATGAATGAACCTCCCATTTCAAATAACTCTGACATAATCTTTAAATTTAGTGAATAAATAATTTTCCAAAGTTTGAAACACTAAATGATTGAAGCAATGTTGTATCCACTTCAAAACCTGTATTTCATCGACTTTTGCCTAATTTTGGAAAGAAAATGGACATTTTTGATCCATGAATACGAGAATACTCACCCATACTCTTTTTTGGACACTGACCACTTTGTTCCTTACCATTTACTTTGGACGAATTGCCAATGACTATGGTCAGGCTTTCTACTTTGCTACTTTCATGTTACCTGTAGCAATGGCCACCAGTTATTTTTTCAATTACTATCTCGTACCTCAGTTTCTGATCAAGAAGAAATATTTGAAATTTACGCTCTACTTTTTTTACACACTTATATTTTCGCTCTACCTAGAGATGCTAGTCATGGTGCTATCATTTATTGTGTTGGCTAATTATCAATATGATAAAATGAATCCGCTTACCGTGGACATTTTTCCGATGACTACCATACTTTACTTAATTGTATTTGCCGTTGCTTTTATCAGAACCTTTCGTGCTTTTCAGAACAGTCAACAAAGTCAGAAAGAGTTACTTGATTTGAGCAAGAAAAATGAGAACTTGTCAATTACAGTTAAATCCAACCGTGAGTCTATACTGATCCAGTTGAATGATATTACACATATAGAAAGTCTTGCTGACTATGTAAAAATCCATACACCGGACAATTTAACTATGACCAAAGAGAAAATCAGTAAACTTCAAAAAGAACTTCCCTCACACTTTATTAGAATTCATAGATCATATATAGTCAACAAGAATTTTATTGACTCATTTTCAAAAGAAAAAATAAAAATTAACGGTTTTGAGTTACCAATTAGCAGGACTTATAAAAAGCAAGTTTTGGAATTGTTGGGACTTGATAGTTAGTAGAAGAAATGCTTATTATAATTACCCAAAAACTTTATAGAATTATTGACCTACCTGACACTTGGGAAGCCCTACAGCAGGACAAAAAGTACCTAAAATGACTAATTCATCTATAGATCAAGCAGGAGATATACCCATTTTATCTCTACCTTTCGATCAAAAAACACTACTGACACCTCTTTGTTCAATACAGGATTTAGGTGTGCTATTTAAAGGCTAATAGATACCTTAATCATATGCTGTATTCGGAATACCTGGAAGGGATATTAATATTGTTGAATCCGACTTCTTTCAATTTGGCTTTAAAGGACTGCTGTACATTGTGTTCTCCATGCACCAAAAAAAACTGACGTACCTTTTCCGGTTTTTGACAAGAAAGGTATTTGATCATTTCCTGATAATCACCATGAGCACTTAAAGAATCTATTGCTTTTACTTTTGCATTGACCTGATGTTCTACTCCAAATATTTTAACCATCTTATCTCCATTCCTTAGCTTTCCGGCAAGTGAAAGAGGTTCTGCATACCCTACAATCAAAATAGAATTCCTGTCGTCCTCGATATTGTGCATAATATGGTGCTTTACCCTACCCGCTTCTGCCATGCCAGAAGAAGATATTAGAATAAATGGCCCTTTCTGATCATTCAGCTTTTGAGAATCTCTCTTATCCGTAATGTATGTGAGCCGATCGAAACCAAAAGGATCAGGTCTTGATTCAATGAATTCCTGCACTTCTTCGTTGAGGTTGCTGGCATAGCTTCTCATTATTCTGGTAGCGTTTACAGCCAACGGACTATCGACATATACCTTAACATCAGGCAGCAATCCATATAAATTCAATTTATTTAAGGCATATACAATCTCTTGTGTCCTTCCTAAACTAAAGGCTGGAATAATTACTTTTCCTTTTCTGTTTTTACACGTATCAATGATGGCGTCAAGAATTTCCTGATCAGGATGAATACTTTTATTGTGCAAACGATCACCGTAGGTACTTTCACATATAATAATATCAGCTTGAGGAAATGGAGATGGATTTTTTAGTAAGGCAGTATTATACCCTCCTATATCACCTGTATATGCAAGTTGAGTTGTTTCATTTACTTCCCTAATACTCAGGTTAGTAGTAGCACTTCCCAAAATATGACCATTGTCTGTAAAAAGTAATTTGATATGGTCGTTAATTTCGAATGGAGTATCATAATCTATTGGCACAAATTGGAGTAAGCAATTTACCACGTCCTCTTTGGCATAAAGAGGTTCTATCATTTCCCTGCCTTGGACTCTTCTCCTTTTATTTACAAATCTTGCATCCGCTTCTTGTATGTGTGCGCTATCCATAAGCATGATTTTACACAAATCAAAAGTAGCATGAGTACAATAGATATTTCCAACAAAACCATCTTTGACCAATTTAGGAATCAAACCAGAGTGGTCTATATGTGCGTGAGACAAAATAAGGTGGTTGACATCTTTTGGATCAAATCCAAATTCCTTGTTTAATGTATAAGTATCTTTGCCCATACCCTGAAACATACCACAGTCCAATAAAATTTTTTCATTGTCCCATAGTGTAATCAAATGTTTACTCCCAGTAACCGTTTGGGCGGCACCATTAAAACTAATTTCCATACAAACTACACATTTTTGCTTAACTAAATGACATTGATAATCCGGGTTTTAACCAATGAAACTTGATCTTATACGACCCATGACGATATTTCTTTATTAAAACTTAATTTGCCTTTGTTCTAAATTGTGACATTTATAATGCCTTGACCTGAATCAAAGCTGATGTAACATAATCAAAAATATACTCCTAAAAACTACTCTTCAGGAAACCACCCCAAAAGAAATTGCTGTAATGTCCCTTCATAGTATCCTTCAGCTAAAAATTCTTCGCCTCGCTGATTTCCCCATGAATAATTAATCACCAACTTTCCATTGAATTCACAAAAATCTATATCGGAGTTGTTGATGTTTATGGCATTTGATACCTCTTCCAGCAATTTCTCTGACAAATTAGGATTGGCAATTCGTTTGTCTTCGTCAGACGCTTTCAAGACGGGGTTTAATGGACTTGCTTCCCATTGTATCAGGTCCTTTGACCTCACAACCCTCATTTCATACCCATCATGTGCCTCCAGGTAAAAATTATAATAATACCCATCAAGGTAACGCAGACAATGAGGTGCTGTATAACGGTCTTTTGCGTAGTTGTGATCAGGTGACAAAACCTCCCATTTTTTCAAATCCTTAGATTTTGCAAAATTAGCCGTGAAACGCTCGCCAGACCTTTCATCAGGTTTGCCTATTTCAAACATCAATACAAAACCTTCCTCATCCCGGGTCATCGAAGTATTGAAAATTCCAAATCCGGGAAGTTCCAACGCCAGCCAGTGATCCCAATCCACCAAATCTTTTGAAGCAAAAAAATGGATTTGTTCGCCATCCCAAATATCCACCCCGGTAACATAGACTATTTCGTTATGTACAAAGGCACTGCCTAAATGAAATCCTTTGGCAAAAGATGGTGTTGGCTTTCCTGTTTCAGTATCTACAAACCGAAAATACGAATCACCTGTATTATTTCCCCAGTAACCCTTTCTTACATATTCATATCTGTAAACCTTATTTTTAAATACTACAGGGGTAGTCTCTACTAAGTCCACATCAATAGTCCCTGACCTGATTATTAGTGGCCTACCCTCATTATCTACCAGTGGTTGCTTCGTAGTACATGATGATAAAGCGATAAGAAAAAATAGAAATAATAAATTGTCTTTTGGTGTTTTCATATCTAAAAGTACATTTTTTGTACTATGACCTATTTATTTTCAGGTGATAGTTATTTGATTCTTTCATCAATTCCATTTTTCCCACTTCACATCATGAAATGTTACAGGCACAAATGAGCTGTCCAGATACTCTCCAAACCTTATCACAATCAGGTTTTTACATGGGACAATGCCAACAGGTGTTCTTCACTAAAGTCTGAAAAATGACTAAGTTTCAAATCTGCCATCTTGTATTTTCCATCATCAAATTTCTCCTGTGGCAACAATGCCACGACTTTCATGTTGGCATTTTTAGCCGCTTTTATTCCTACTCCAGAATCTTCGAACACTATACAATTTGAAGGAAAAACATTGAGTTTTCTTGCTGTAGATAAATACACAGAAGGGTCGGGCTTTGCTTTCAGTTCGTCTTCAGAAGAAGATATAGAGTCAAAATAATCGATTACTCCTATTTTCTTCAATATGGTTGGAATAATCCTGCGAGGAGAATTGGTGGACAAACCTATCATAAAATCCTTTTCAGTAAAAAACTCTAACAAATCCTCCAAACCTTCCATTGGCTTGCCTTCCTTCGCTACCAGATTTTGCACATAATCAATCACATCATTTTCCACCTTTTCCAGACTCCTTCCTGTCCAGGGCTGTTGGTCAAACCAATACCTGGTTACTTCTACGGTTGTCATTGAAGCTGTTTTCTCTGCTTCTTTGTCACTGATCTGTACTCCCAATGCTCCGAAAACTTCTCTTTCTGCCCTTTGCCAAAAGGGTTCGGAATCGATCAACACGCCATCCATGTCAAAAATTACCGCTTTAATCATTTTTCAGCCAAATCAATAGTCGGAGTATTCAGTTGGGTAAAGGAATATTTTATCGGCATGAGAAACATTTTTTTGATATTTGGGGTCTGCTTTCAAGATTTCCCATTCAGGAGCTGTAAAAAATTCATTCCAAAGAGAATCTCTTTTTGCCTGATTGGAAAAAGTTGTCATATACATCAGATTGGGCATCTTCGACCCGGAAATGACCTCTCCATAGAAAACAGCATTGAATCCCAGTCTATCAAAAAGCTTTACCTCTCCTCCGGCATTGAACATATCCACTTTATTTTTATAAAGCTTCTCAGTGGCCGATTCATAGCTGCGCAATTCATATACTCTGGCTGACCTGTCTCCTTCTACAGGAGAAGCTTGCATCATTGGCATTTCTTCAAAAGCCTGCATGATAATGGATTCAAAACGCTTATAAGGAGTCTGATCATGGGCGGCATTTATATAAGCATTGCCAGCTGCCAGATATGTCTGATCCTTTTCTAATGCTCCGTCTATACTTATAAGTTCATCCATAGATGTGAAAGGAATCAAGACATACATTTTCAACAAAGTATCAGTCTCTGTGATCTTTTGCCTGAATACTCCCACTGATTCGATTCCAAGTTTTTTCACTGCCGGAATATACGCTTCCTTCAGGTATGCATCGGTCACTGCCACCTGTGTTTCTGTATCAAAAGTATAGACTTTGAGTTGGTAAAACTCCCTACCGGAAGTGACAACTTCCTCCACTTTTTTTTCTTCTAATGGCTTGTTTTCACAGTTTGCCAAGGCCAAAACAATTACCAATAACACGAGGTATTTAGCTGATTTCATTATTTTATTTTTTAGAATGTATGATTGAAAAGCCTAAGGTAGCAAATAAAAGCTTATCTAGGGTGCTATAGACTGCTGGTTTCTAGAAAAGCGGGGAGCCATTTCAAGGGAGTAAAAAGTATGAAATTGAGTCTTATTTTTGGAAATATCAAATTGAAACTCGTGAATCTGATTGTACTCTGAATTTCCTCTTGCTTTCGTTTTCAATTTCACTTCATTCACTCCTACCGGTAACTGCACCCGGGTATAATAGATACTATGTGGGATCGTTTGCCAATTGCGCGTGTCGGCTTTTTCAGTAGCTGCATTTACAATGCTTAAAACGGTAGCCAAACCCTTGTTTTCTTCTCTTAGTTTTTTTTCTGCTACTTTTTTCAAGGCTGCTCTTAGCAGGGATTTGGCCATTTCGATATGCATGCGTTCATCGAGTGTTTTAAAAGCAATTTTATTTACATCTTCAGCCAATTCAAGCTTATAGGTCTTATTATCTGCCACTAAATTTGCAGCAGTATATAAAGGTTCCCGCTCAATATACTTGGGAAACGCTACCCTAAAAAAACTCAAATCAGTGAGATCTCCCCTCTCGTCATCAGAATCTAATAGAAAGGGAAAGTCAAGTCCGTATTCTTCGTTGGCGAATGTGACAAAACCTCCACTACCTTTAATAATAGTAAAGTTTACCGACCATTCCGACTTTACGGGCCCCAGACCATTGTTCCAGAAAAACACCAACTCTCCTCCTTCATTTACCGACGGCTTATACTTTTTCTTAAACTCCTGTTCATATTGCTCCAATTCTGTTAAGAATCCATTCAAATATGCCGTTCTCATCAGGTCATCCCGTAATTGTTCCGGGGTTTCAACTCCAAACAATTGAACATACTCTTCTTTATAAATATTATAGGCATTACGATAGGCAATAAACGCATTGTTGTAATCGTGATTGGCATCATATACAATACCCATTAAGGTGTGTATAAAAGCATCTTTTTTGTAACGATTGTCACTGCGATATTTGTCACTAAGCTTATTTAGCCTATCGTTTAATCGCCTGCATTCGACCAATGCATTTTCATTTTCACCCATCTTCAGGTAATTCAATGCCTTGTAGTATAGCAACATCAGGTGTTCATGATCTTCTCCCTTGTATTCTATCAAGTTGGAATTTGTTAAAAAAGAACCAATCTCGTTGACATAATTTACTTTGTAATCTTCACCAAAAAGATAGGCCTTTTCTAAGAACTCGTTGCTCTCCTCCGGTTTGTCAAGAAGGGCTGCCACTGTGCCTTTATTTAGGTAGTAAAGAAATTTCTCTTTACTTTGAGCGGCTCCTTTGTTATCATTCAGCAGCTTTTCGGCCTGAGGTAATTCT
Organism: Reichenbachiella sp. MALMAid0571; assembly: GCF_040151475.1. NCBI lineage: Bacteria > Pseudomonadati > Bacteroidota > Cytophagia > Cytophagales > Reichenbachiellaceae > Reichenbachiella > Reichenbachiella sp. MALMAid0571. Next base: position 23,091 of record NZ_JBDKWG010000090.1, read on the forward strand.
CCCATTTCAAAATTTCTATTGAAATCCTGATTGAGGTGATAATAAGTAGCACAACTGCTCATTATCAACAAAAAGCATGTAGAATAGAATATTCGCATGAAGGGAATGTGGATTCAATTTCTAAAACTCAAAAGTTGACTGGTATCTTTTGAGTTTTAGAAATAATAAGTGTTTCGAAAAATAAGAAGACAAAATGCCCAACTAGTTTCTAATGAATTTCTTGATTTCCTTGTCGCCAATCCATACTTTTTCGTTGGTTTCAATACTTGCCAATTCCAGATTGACTTTGTAGTTATTGACTTTTTCTTTCCCATATTGATCCACTATAGATGTGATCACACCAAACATCATGAAATCTGCACCCAGTTCCTTGCCCCACTTAGCCTGAGTTTCTATAGAAGCAAATTCACCTTGCTCTGCCCTCTCTTCACGGAGTTTTTCTCTAAACACAGAATTCTGAACTACACGCACCATCCCGGAATTAATAAATTCCCTTTCTATATCTTTGATGAAAGTTTCGGACTCTATGTGCTCATTACTTTTGTTAGAAACCATACCTACGATGACCACTGGCTTACGATTTGTTGCTCTGTAAAAATCCTCTCTCCACGGACGTCTCAATACATCATTGATCATTTCTTCTGCTACCATCTTTGAGTCAGTATCATTCCACCGGCCACTCAGGTCTATTTGTTGATCAGGACTCACCCTTGTTACCGTACGTTGTGTACATCCAATAGTCAGTACAACCAGTACTGCTGTCATTATTGAGTTGTTAATTAACCTAGTCATTTTTGTTTGTTTAAAAATTTACTCGAACCCTGAAATTCAAAAACCTTGCCGACAATGAATTCGGTATGGCAAACTGATTGTTTTCAACATCCTTTATCCATGTGTACGAAATTGTGTTGTCTGCCCCCAAAAGATTTAGAATTTCTACACCAAAACTTAACGTATTTGGAGATATTTTAGCTGAAGAATGAATATTTATACTTTTTGAGAAGCCAATATCCACACGATAATATTCATCTCCCGGGAAAGCATTTCTTAAATCATCTCTTCCCGGAGGACCAAAGGGCAAGCCGCTACCAAACAACATATTTAGATTAACCTTGGTAGAAGGGTCATTAGGGAAATGATCTTCGAAGAATATCCCCAAATTAATCCTCTGATCTGTCGGTCGCCTTATGTACCCTTTTCCGTCGTTGGGTATATCTTCTCTGGTATTCAATATTCCCAAACTAAACCATGATTGTGTTCCTTCTATGAACTCACCATTCACTCTGAAATCTATTCCCTGAGCAAAAGCCTTGGTATCATTATTTGCAAAATACCTTAACCTTACATTTTCAACGTCATAAGGATTTATGTTCTCCATTTTTTTATGATACGCCTCAGCAGTAAATTTAAATGGTCTTCCCCATGCTGTAAAATAGTGATCCAACCCCGCAATAAAATGCATTGATGTTTGGGCTTTTACGTCCATATTTATATTTCCCTGTCTATCTCTTAATTCCCTGTAAAATGGCGGTTGCTGGTAAAAGCCAAAAGCAAATCGGTAGTTGGTGTTGCCGGAAGGGTTGTATAAATAATTCAACCTTGGACTCACTAGCAATTGTTCATTTATACTCCAGTAATTTAACCTGGTTCCAAATGAAAATGAATGAGCAGAGTCAGCAGAAACCGTCGTGTATTGAACATACGCTGAAAGCCTCTGTGAATTCAGATGAATTTCATTTTTCCTGTTTTCAGTAATTGACGAAAAATCAGCTGAATCTATAAAAGCGTACTCACTAAGGGCATCATCAATTTTCTCCTGATCCCAGCGAACTCCAAATTCCAGCAAGTCATTATTGATATACACTTCATTTTTCTGTTCTACATTAACTATAGAGGCTTCCAAACTATTTCTCCCATAATTGTAATTGGTTCCTACTCCACGAATAACCACACATTCATCAAAATTATTGGACGAAGGATTATTGTTTAAATCACACAACCGGTATCCCCCTTCTATTTCAAAGTTTTCTCTTTCATTGGTTTTCACTACCGAAGAAATCAAATAAGACTTAAAATTATCAGAAAATACATGTGATAAATTGATACCAGTCTGGTAAGTATCGTATTTAAGTATTTCCCGTCCATCAAAAGCAACAGTCAGTCTATAGGATCTGTCAACTGTACCAAAATCTGTTTGTTTCTTTTCTGGAATGGTCAAATAGCGGTTGTGAGCAGTTGACACCAATACTCCCAGATTGGTTCGGTTGTTTTTAAATTTCTTATTTACATACGCCTGAACATCAGTAAACTTTGGAAGGTACTGCCCCTTCGTCTCCAATGAACCCAATAAGTATTTGGTATTCTTGTGCCTGATTCCAACAATATATGACACGCCACGATCTTCATTATTTCCTTCATAATGGACACTTCCACCCAACAAACTTAAATTAACTGAACCCGTACTTTTATCCGGTTTTTTATAATCAATATTCAATACAGAAGAGAGTTTATCTCCGTATTTTGCCTGCCATCCACCAGCCGAAAACTCTATATTGCTAACCAAATCGGGATTGATAAAACTAAGGCCCTCCTGTCGCCCTGCTCTGACCAAAAATGGACGATAAACCTGAATCCCGTTGACATAGACGAGATTTTCGTCAAAATTACCTCCACGCACTGAATAGGCAGATGAAAGCTCATTGTTGCTCACTACTCCAGGTAATGTACTTAATATTTTATTAAACTCTCCGGTACCGGAAGGTAAGTTCTGGATGTTTTTAGCATCAATAGTCTCCATTCCCGAAACTCCCGTTTCTCGTTTTTTTTCATCCTTAACCTCCACTCCTTCCAGTACTGTAGTCCTGCTTTTCATCTGTACATCAAACCTCAGTACAGCATATTTTTTAAAATTAATTTCCCTTATTTCTGAATGAAACTCAACATGACTGAATTCCATAGTGTAATGATTCTTTTTGAGTTTCAGGTTGAATTTTCCTTTGGAATCTGTAAGGACAATGGCATCAGACGGGATGACTTTTATGTGTACTCCTTCTATAGGATTGTTGAGCGAATCCAACACTACACCATAAACCTCTCCTCCCTGAGCATAAAGTTTAGACAGGTTAAAAATCAAAAAGAAAACCAAAAAATATTTTTTCTGAAAGTACTTTTTGTCTGTCATAAACAGGATAAGACTTGGTGTCAACAAAGAGATAACTTTAGGAGTTTAAAATTTCAGCAATTTAATCCCTTTGTAATTATCAGGGCTAATGATGGATAAGATATATATCCCTTTTGTAAGTCCTGTCAAATCCAATTCGATTTCATTATCTGAATGCAATATTTGCTTTTGGTCTGAAACGACCATATTTCCATTGCTATTGTATATTTCGAATGCCAAACTTTTCCCAAATTGACCGATATCAAATTTAACTTTGAGCTTATTTCCGGTAATCGGATTTGGATAAACATGCACATCCTTTGACATTTCATTATCCAGCCCAAGTATATTTCCAACAGCTACATTGTAGTTGGGAATGCCATAACCAAGAGAATTGTCAGGATTATTTGCCTGACTGGATGAGGTCATAATCAACTGTTTCAACTCAATATTTGTCAACTCAGGCTTGGCTTGCCAAAGACTTGCTGCAAATCCTGCCACCAACGGACAGGCAAAACTTGTCCCATTGCTTGAAACAATATTTCCCTGAGAATTGACTACTACTGTACCAGTGGCCATTGCTGCCACATCAGGTTTGATCCTATTGTCTGCTGTTGGTCCGAATGAACTGAAATCAGATCTCACTTTGGAAGAAGTCACCCCTCCAACTGCTAAAACACTTTCACCATCAGCAGGAAAAGTAATCAGATTCCACGAATCACCACCGGAATTGCCAGCAGAATTCACCACCAAAACACCTCTATCGGACACCATTTCAGCACCCTTTGTGACTATAGCTGTTTTACCATCCAACTGTGCTGTAGTATAATCCATAGAACTATCCTCAAACGTGTTATAACCCAAAGAGGAAGATATAATATCAACTCCTGAGCTATCAGCTTTCTCTGCCGCTATCACCCAATTAAATTCCTCTATTCGAAATTCATCTTCATATACCGCATCATCCCCTGTAATATACAAACTGATTTCAGCATCATAGGCTGTCCCTACAATTTGTGAATTGTATTTACCACTAATACAACTTAGCACTTTTGTGCCATGGTCATCATATATGAAAACATCTTTCCCACCGGACACAAAATCTTCCATGTCTTTAATTTTATTGTTTTCAAATAGATTTTGAAATACAGATGATTCATTTGCTCCGGCAAACCCCCCATCAAAAACAGCAATCCAAAGCCCTTCGCCCGTATATCCATCCTGATGCATATAATCTACCGCCAGCATACTTAATTGTCTATCAGTAGTTTTTGTATCAGACACAGGAGGATTAGAAGTGTAGCTTGTATTTTTCTCACTTGGCACTTCCGTATATTCAACTCCCGGAGCTACGTATTCAACAGACGTAACGAATGACTTTCCCAACAACAAGTCTTTGACAGTAACATCAACCTGAATAATAGCAGCATTGAACCATCGGGAAGTGTAATATGGGTTGGCATTATATTTTACAAGGGAATCGATATAATTTCGATTGACAGGAAAATCTTGTTCAGTAATTTCAAACCCAACTTTGACTCTCCTGTCTATTGCCTTTTGAGATAGGAACTCCAAAGGTTGATCAATACGATAATTAGTGTCTTCTTTATCAGGAAAGTAAACAACATAGCGATTGACTTGCGCTTGAACATTTGCAGCAATTAGAAATAAAATAATAGTCACTATGAATTTGTCATTCCTGACCATAGGACGTCAAAGTTTGCTGAATAAACCTTCCTGATACAATAGTCTTCTGACTCGGACAATCAACGGTACAATACATCAAAGACATGCCATATTTCTCTACCAACCCCACATCTTTAGCATATATTTCATGGCGTTCGTCTCTGTTCACAATATTCTCTTCTACTTCACTTTGAACTACTTTTACCAAATCACTGAATTCCTGATCGGAAAATGTCATCTTTTCCAGATTCAGGTCATAGAAATACTGCTTTTCAGCCAAACTATTGAGCACATTTCCATCCCATCTTAGGTCATTCTTTACCGGAAAAACCATTTTGACCAACGAAATATTGTTCTCAACAGAGACAGCAATTGAATTTGTTTTTCTGGCAGACCAAACAGAATCCAGCTTCCATGTTTCCTGAGCTGTATTTCGTTTTTCCCTATGAATGGTGTAAGTGAGATCTCCTTCTGCGTTTTCAAAAGAACTCACAACGGATTCTTTCAATTCATATTTAAGGGTATCAAAACTTGAGATAGAATACAATATCTCATCTACTTCATAAATTCTATATTGGCCTGTTTCCAACGGGAAATACTCAAGCCCCAACCGATTGTTGTCCGGTGAAATAGTCGTTTCACTACATGAAACTACCAATGCAGCTATTAACCCAAACAAGAAAATATGAAGAATGCCTTTATTTTGCATTTGCTAATTGGTGAAAACTTGATTTTATCCAACCACCACCGATCACATCATTGCCATCGTAAAAAACAGCAGCCTGACCTGGAGCTATGGCAGAAACACCCTTACCAAAAAATACCTTTATTGTATCACCAACCTGTTCTATAACGGCAGGAGAACCTGCATCATTGTAGCGCACTTTGGTCACAGTATCTATTCTACCATCTACGGTGCTAAATTTACTCAAATTTAGTTGATCGACATACATCCCGTCTCTGGCCAATTCATCGAACGTTCCCAATACAACCTGATTTTTCTCTTTGTTTATTTCTATAACATAAGCAGGGAAACCCAGAGCAATACCCAACCCCTTTCTTTGACCTACAGTGTAAAATGGATAACCTTCATGTTTTCCAACCACAGTGCCATCTTCTAACACAAACTCTCCACCTTTTACCTTTTCCTCCAAACCATCGACCCTTCTTTTCAGGAAACCACGATAGTCATTATCAGGCACGAAGCATATCTCATAGGATTCGGATTTGTTCACCAAGGCAGTAAATCCCCTGTCGATTGCCATTTGACGTATTTCGGTTTTATGTAAGTTACCAAGAGGAAACATCGTTCGACTCAAACTTTCCTGAGAAATCCCCCAAAGTGCATATGACTGATCTTTGTTTTCATCTTTGCCTTTTGAAATTACAAAACGACCATTTTCTTCCCTGATATTGGCATAGTGTCCTGTTGCGATGAAATCACAACCGAGTTTATCCGCTCTTCTGAGCAATGCATCCCATTTGATATGGGTGTTGCACAACACACAAGGATTAGGTGTTCTACCATCAAGGTATTCGTTCGTGAAATGATTGATTACATAATCGCCAAATTCTTCCCTGATGTCCAATATGTAATGGGGAAAACCGAGGTTTACAGCTATATCTCTGGCGTCATTGATAGAATCCAAACTGCAGCAGCCTGTTTCTTTTTTACTTCCACCTGAGGAATTGTAATCCCAGGTTTTCATTGTCATTCCTATTACTTCATAGCCTTGCTCATGAAGCATAACAGCTGCAACCGAACTGTCTATTCCTCCGCTCATAGCAACGAGGACTCTTCCTTTTGTACTCATACTTAATTGCCAGGTTCAAAGCCTGGTTTTAGTTTGTTTAGGGCGCAAAGTTAAACCAAGATTAATGAAGAGTATTTCATAGCTCAACAAATAATGTCTTTTAGAAAAATTAATTCTTTAACATATCTAAAAAAACCTCCAAGAATTTAAAATTCCTGGAGGTTTAACACTACTTCGATAGTAACTGAAGTCTAGTTGATAGACTCCCTCACTTTTGCGGTATATTCCCTCATGGCTTTTCCAAAGGGAATTTGATCCTTTTCCATTTTTTCTATAATCCAAATAGCAGCCATCACATGAGTCAATTGCTCTCCGTCATCCTCTCCCTCTATTTCGATAGTTGGAGCCTGCTCATCCAGAATAGCTGCCTCAGCCTCCTCCAAAGCTTCTACAGAATGTATCTCAACAAGTTTTTTTATTACCGGCACCTGCATATCAGTTCAGTTTATTCATCAATTCTACAACTGCCTCTTCTTTGCTTGAAGCCACGGCATCCACCAAAACACCAGATTTGAATACAGCAAAAAATGGCAAATTGGTCACTCCTGCTACTTTTCTTGCCACCTCATTTTTTTCTGCGTTCACATTCAAAAAAGTAACCCCTTGAAATCTATCATCACCAGAAAGCCTTTTATATTTAGGATTGAAAAGACGACATGATCCACACCAGTCTGCATAATATTTTACTATCACTTTTGAGTGGTTCTCCAATTCCTGTGAAAAGTTTTCATCCGTTGCTTCTATTACTGCCATATCTATGAATTATTGATTTTATTTGCCCTGCAATTTAAGATCAAATTCATCTCATTGCTTCCTGTCTGAATAAAAAAAATTGATCTATAAATCAGAATTATTGATATGACGTTGAAAACATTTGTGAAAGTAGGAAATATAACTAATCTGAGTGATGCCAGATACTGTGCTGGTATGGGTGTTGATCTGTTGGGATTTCCTTTAGATGAAAAATCGACAGAATATATTGACACTGAATCATACAAGGAAATCGTCGGTTGGATCTCAGGGCCTCAATTCGTTGGTGAATTTGAATCCAATGATGCTTCGGTGATTATGTCCTTGCAACAAGAGTTGAAATTTGAATACATAGAGGTAAACAATGTCGAATTGGCTAATGCCCTCTCCCTTACCAGCAATGTCATTTATAAAATTGACTTAGAGTCATTTCAAAGTGAAGGCTCACTGAAAAACCATTTTACTTTGATAAATGACAGTATAAAATATATTTTATTAGAATCCGAAACCAAAGTAAGTTCAGCAGCACAGAAGGCTATTGATGAACTAGCTTCAATTTACCCTGTCTTAAAGGCATATGAACTAAATGCATCAACCATTTTAAGCGACATTGCTACTGTGAACATAAAAGGAATTGCACTTAAAGGTAGTAAGGAAGTAAAACCAGGATTTAAAGATTATGATGAATTGGCTGACATATTAGAAGCATTAGAAGATGACAATTGATGAATATCCAAGAACAATTACTGGTTGAGCACAGTAAAGCCAATGCCCTTTATATTGCTAAATACATTGGCAATGACCAAGGCAAATTCACTGAATTAGTTGACCTTTTTTTAGGTGATGACTATCGTATTACTCAGCGTGCAGGACATGCATTGAGTACTGCATTCGATGCTTACCCTGAATTAATAGAGCCTCACATTGACAAAATAATCACCAACCTCCAAAATGACGTCAATGATGCCGTAAAACGAAATACACTAAGAGTTCTACAAAATAAAACCATTCCAGAAGCACAAGAAGGTTTTCTTGCCACCAAATGTTTTGATTACCTCCTATCCAGCAAAGAGCCTGTAGCCATTAAGGTATTTGCCATGACTGTACTTGCTAATCTTTGCGTAAAATACCCTGACTTAAAAAACGAACTCAAAACCATAGTAGAAGATTTGATGCAAAGTGGTACTCCAGGAATTATTTCCAGAGGAACAAGCGTATTGAAAAAACTGGATAGTTTAAGATAATTTACCTGGACTAGGAGTCTGTCGGACTTTCAATAATCAGGAGAGTAAAAAATTCAATTTTCAGAACCTAAAATTAGATTTTGATCGTCCCTTTTTCGAATACGGTTTTGGTTTTGGTTTTTTTTCCTGTTTTTGCGCTAAACCGGAC
>NZ_JBDKWG010000091.1:0-54121 GCF_040151475.1 Reichenbachiella sp. MALMAid0571
ATCACCCCTAAATCCCCTAAAGGGGACTTTTTGATCACCCCTTCAGGGGACGGGGGTAGTTTTAGGAAATCGAAAAAATCTTTTCTCATTTCGTTTAAACGTACTTTTTCAGGGTATTTAAAATTTAGTCGGACGCCACTATATTAACACCCCCATTTCAAGTTAATTTTATGAATTAAATTACTCTTACAATAATTTACCGAGTCTATGAAATTCGACTTTAAGCAATTCATTTTATTATTCTTTATACTTCTTGTTGCCAGCCTGGATTCTGTTGAGCGGTATTTCGAATTGGATCAGATTGCATTTTGGGGTATAGGATTGGGACTATTGATAATATATGGCATCTCATATTATCTCAATAGAAAATTTGCTCCGACTATAGTGTTTTTCATCATTCTTCACTTTTGCAGGTATATAAATGAATGGTTTACCCAGCTCATAGGTACTAATTTCAATGGCACTTACTTTCTCATTCCGGTAGTCCTGTTCACATTGCTTATCCTTTTCTTTCCAAGGATAAAAAGTACTATCGGATGGTGGCATAAAGAGTCAGTGGATCGGAAACTAATCCTTCAAATGTTATTAGCAGTTGGCATCAGTAGTATTGCCATGTTTATTTATTTGAAAATGAATCAAAGTAGTATAGATAGATTTATAGGCATGTTGCCGGAGGGTTCATTTCTTTTCCTGATTGTAATGGGTATCGCCTATGCCGTACTCAATGCAGTAGTGGAAGAATATATTTTCAGAGGCATGATATGGAATGGGTTAGAAAAAATAATGACAAATAAGCCGCTAATCATTTTCACTCAAGCTGCCATTTTTGGCATTTCACATTATTGGGGATTACCAGGCGGTATCACAGGTGTTGTTTTGATTTTTTTCTGGTCTCTGTACCTGGGATATATTCGTCAGAAAACCGGAGGAATACTAGCTGTAATAGGGCTTCATTTTGGAGCCAACCTGTTGCAGTACTTTATGTTGTTTCTATTTCGATGAATACTTATTCTGCTCCTGCCAGTAGGTAAAGTACTGCCATTCTTACTGCAACACCATTTTCTACCTGATTTAGAATAATAGAGTGGCCCGAGTCAGCTACATCACTTGTGATCTCCACTCCCCTATTGATAGGGCCCGGGTGCATAATCACAATCTCTTTGTCTAACTTTTCTAACATGGGCTTATTGACTCCAAAGTATAGAGAATACTCTCTTAGAGAAGGAAAATATTTGATTTGTTGCCTTTCCATTTGAATTCTCAAAATATTGGCAACATCACACCATTGAAGAGCCTTTTGTATATCAGACTCAACAGTAACTCCCAAAGAAGTAATGTACTTGGGCATTAATGTAGCTGGCCCACAAAGCTTTACTTTAGCTCCTAATTTTTGCAAAGCAAAAATATTGGATAGTGCCACTCTTGAATGCAGAATATCACCCACTATCACGACTTTTTTGCCAGCAACATCGCCTAACTTTTCTCTTATAGAAAATGAATCCAACAATGCCTGTGTCGGATGTTCGTGTGTGCCATCACCTGCATTGATGACATTGGCTTTGATATGGTTGGAAAGAAAATGAGGAGCTCCCGGACTGGAATGTCTCATCACCACCATATCCACTTTCATTGCCAGAATATTGTGAACCGTATCAAGCAGGGTCTCTCCTTTTTTCACAGAACTACCTGATGATGAGAAGTTAACTACATCTGCTGATAGTCTTTTTTCAGCCAATTCAAACGAAAGCTTGGTTCTTGTCGAATTTTCAAAAAAAACATTGGCAATGGTAATATCCCGCAATGAAGGCACTTTCTTAATAGGACGATTGATGATCTTCTTAAAATTGTCGGCTGTTTCAAATATCATTTCTATATCCTCTCTGGATATATCTTTAATTCCAAGCAAATGTCTGGTACTCAATCGACTCATTTAATTTTTTCTTTATCAATCAACCAAATGTTATCTGTTTTTTTGTTTTGTTCTTTTAGTTCTACCAGTACTTTTTGTGATTGTATGGTATTTACTTTTTTTCCTACATAGCTGGCTTCAACGGGAATGTCTCTGCTGTGAATCCTGTCAATCAAAATCAATAATTCTACTTTGGCAGGACGACCATAAGCAATCATGGCATCCATAGCAGCTCGCACAGTACGTCCTGTGTAAAGCACATCATCAATAAGAATTACTTTTTTATCTTCAATAATGAAAGGAACCTTGGTTTCATTGGCAGTGATCACTTCATTTCTTCGTCTGAAATCATCTCTGTAGAAAGTGGTATCCAGATAACCCAGCTGTATTGGTTTGCCTGTTATCTTCTCCAATTCTGATTTTATTCTTTCTGCGAGAAATATCCCCTTGGGCTGCATTCCAAGAATTACGGAATGGCTAAAATCATCATGATTTTCTATCAATTGATGACAAAGACGTGAAATTGTTATCTTGAGGTGTTGACTATTTAGTAGAAGCCTTTTTTGCATAACTTGAGATTATGCAAATATAGAAACATGTTAAGGATAATTGGAAATTAATTTTGAGGGAACAACTAATAATATTCAATTTTGTTGATGTAAAAAACCTTACGATTCAGCTTTACATCTTTGTCTTTGAGGTTCTTAATTTGTTGCACACCATAGGCGTAAAACTTTCCATCAAACCAATTGTCCATGCCTTCCATATTCTTGGACAGATCTTTTATTTCATCAGATTTGAACTTGAGGGCTATAGGATCAAAGCTTTTGCCTTCCACTATTTCATTTTCTTCTATTATTTTAGCCCTCAATACATTTTCGTAAATGTAAAGCAATACGATTCTATCCTCCTCCACACTCACTTTCACAAACTCCTGTAACGATAGACTAAGCACATCATTGATCTCAAAGCTATTGTCCCATAAAATATTTCCCATACGGTCAAACCCCACTACCACAGCGTGAGTATAGTTGTAACCAATAAAATTAGGATTGATCCAAAGGTTTCTATAGTCGTAATTGGAGGATGCAGTATAATAGCCTCCACTACTGTTGTTGGAGTATTTAGGATAATACGCTTCTCCTATCAGGATAAATTCATCACCTCTTTGTATAATATCATGCACCAACAGGCGATAGTTGAACTTGACTCTTTTACCCTGGCCTTTTCTTTTTTCAATTCTGCTTTTAATCCTTTTTTCTCTTTTCACCTTCATGTAAGAAAAGAAATTATTTAAATCACCATAATTATGGTATTTGATAAGCTCCTGCTCTCCATTTCTCAACTTTGCCAGGTACAGACCCCTTGAATAATCGGACTTACGTCTGGCATACGTCCCGGCAACATATTGTGAGCCATTCGAAAACGTAGTTGACACTCCATCAATCAGGCTTTTCTCATAGTCCGCATCAAGTGCTTTAGTTTGCAAAAGGTTTCCTCTGGAATCAAAGGTTTTAATCGATACCGTCACCTTCTTTTTGTATGTTTTTTCATTGAGTATAACAGTAAACGTCTTGGTTTTGTCGTCCGTTCTTACATCTATAATATCACTGTTATTGTTATAAAACCCCGGAAGCACCTTTGGTTTTTGTTCTATCATGTCATAGAGCATCACCACCGGCCTGAAGTTTGCTGTACCCCCAAATATGATGGTATTCTCAATAACTTCAAACGTATTCAGCTGCATGGGAAATACCGTATTCACCATGTAAGAAGTGGTATCCCCTCTTTGCAAGTCAAGTCGCATCACACGCATTTCCTCCAGCTTATACTGTGATTTACCAAAAAGCAGGTAAAAACCATCTCCATTAAAATCGTATCCCAGAAAACTAGATCCAAAAGGAATAGCATACTGCCTGATCCATTGGATGTTTAAAGCACTATCTACAAGGTTGAAATTCCACTCAAAACCGTCCCTGCTTCTGTTTTTGGTTTCTTTGATCACCAATAAACCATTCTCTTTTGCTGGAATTATTTGAAAATGTCCATCGCTGTTGTCAATTTCAAATTCTATTCGATTGGGCTGAATAATAAATGAGGACTTTTCAGTAGTAGTATCTTTCTTTGCCTTCCTTTGAGCAAAAGACTGGAAACTAATAAGCAATAAAAGTAACAGGTACTTATTCATAAACGACATTTTGGGAAATCAAGCCTACATGTATCTAAAAAGCCAGTAAAACAAAACCCCTATAAATTTATAGAAAATACACGGATCAGGACTCACTCATTCCTATAATAATATCAAATTCTTCTTTTTTCACTGGTTGAACAGAAAGCCGGGAGTTATTCACCAATACCATTTCACTTAGTCTCTCATCTTGCTTTACTTCTTCCAGTGTCACGGGTCTTTTAAGTTTCTTTTCAGGAGCAAAATCAACAACTGACCACTTTTCATCTTCAGTAGTAGGATCTTGGTAATGTTCTCTGACTACTTTGGCTATTCCCACGACACATTTGTCATTGACACTATGGTAAAAAAGAGCCAAGTCTCCTACCTTCATACTTCGCATATTGTTTCTGGCGGCATAGTTTCGCACTCCATCCCAGTGATCTCTGCCCAGTTTCACAAGGTCATCCCATGAGTAAGTGTTAGGTTCTGTTTTTATCAGCCAGTAGTTCATTCTATAAGGATTGGTTGAGCTTTGAAATTTATAAAAATAGAAATGGATTGAAAAATGAATTTGAGATTATTTTGGAGTGTAGGTAAGAATACTCATATCATCCCGCTGAAGTTCTCTCACCGCCAAATCCTGAAGTTCTGACCCGGTGATGAGGTCTATTTTTTCAAAAACAGAATCCAGGGATTGGATCCTGTTCAAGTCAAGTAAACTCTTTGCCATCATGAGCATGATGCTGTTGTAATTTTCTTCCGACATTGCCAACTGCCCTTTGATCTGGTTTTTTGCGGTTTGCAGTTGACCGGATCCAAGCACTTTGTCTTGCAGCTTTTTTATTTCTTTAAATGTAAGCTCTATAGACCTCTCAAGACTATCCGGCTCTGTACCATAAAATACGGAAAACATACCTGTATCTGTATAAGGCTGATAGCTGGATTCTATGCCATACACTAATCCATATTTTTCTCTTAAAGTCAAATTCAATCGGCTGTTCATACTCTGCCCGCCAAGTATGTTGTTCAGCACAAAAAATGGAATTCTCTCTTTTTCATAAATATGAAAAGCCCTTTTACCGATAGCACAATGCGACTGTACTATGTCTTTGTCCTGATTTTTGACGCATGGTGTATAGCCATTGACCGGAATCCTCTTCTTCACAGAAGTAATGTTGGCAATATGTCCCAAATATTTCTCTGCAATCCTCACCACTTTCTTTATGGGTACATTCCCTACAATGGAAAACACGATTTTACCCGTATCAATATTTTCAGCCAAAAACTGTATAAAATCAGCTTTTTGAAAAGACTTGACACTATCGGTATTTCCAAGAATGTTGTTACCCAACTGATGTCCGGCAAAAATCAACTCGTCCATTTCATCCTGAATGGCATCTTCAGGACTGTCCTGATACATGGACATTTCCTCCAGTATCACCTGCTTTTCTTTTTCTATTTGCTTTTCGGGAAAAACAGAATTGAAAGTAATATCAGTGAGTAATTCTACCGATTTATCAAAATGAGTATCTAAAATCGAGGCATAAAAGCAAATTTTCTCCTTTGTGGTATATGCATTTAGCTCACCTCCCAAAGATTCCAGTCTGTTGATAATGTGAAAGGCTTTGCGTTTTTGCGTACCTTTAAAGGCCATGTGCTCCCAAAAATGAGCCAGCCCCTGCTGATTTGGGTTTTCATCCCTACTCCCTATATCCAACATGATCCCACAATGTGCAATTTTGGTGTGGGTAACATGCTTGTGTACAACCCTGATCCCATTTGGCAGGGTAATCAAATCATATTCATTCATCTCTAAAAATCAAGCCACAAAAATAACTAATTTTGCCACCTTTAAATCCAAATTTCATGATTCCAAACAGAATCCTTGTCATTCAGACTGCCTTCATCGGTGATGTGATACTTACTACAAGTATAGTTGAAAATCTGAAAGCCAAATTCCCCAATGCTCAAATTGATTTTCTCCTGAGAAAAGGAAATGAGCAGCTCTTTGAAAACAATCCCCATGTTGCCAACCTTCTGATTTGGGACAAGAAAAACGACAAACTCAAAAACCTAATCAAGGTCATTAAGTTGGTCAGAAAAAACAAATACGATTTACTTATAAACCTACAGAGGTACTTATCGACAGGATTATTTTCATTTTTTTCAAAAGCCAGATACAAAGTTGGTTACAGTCAAAATCCTTTGTCCTTTTCATACAATGAGAAAATACCGCATGTAATGTCTTCCGGTCAGCATGACATAGAAAGAAACAATCAATTGATCCGAAGCTTCACAGAAGACAAAGCAGCCAAACCCAAATTGTATCCAACCGAAGCACATTACGAAAAGGTGAAATCATATAAGACAGATAAATTCATCACTATCGCTCCCGCCTCTGTTTGGTTTACGAAACAATTTCCTAAATCGAAATGGATAGAATTTTTAGATCAGTTTCAGTTCGATGGAAATATATATTTCGTGGGGGCACCAGGAGACAGCACACTTTGCAACGAAATCATAGAGGCAGCCAGTAAAGAAAAGTGCATCAACTTATGCGGAAAAATGTCTCTATTAGAATCTGCCGCATTGATGCAAGATGCCGAAATGAACTATGTAAACGACTCTGCACCTCAACATATTTGTTCGGCATTAAATGCTCCGGTTACTACTATTTTTTGCTCTACAATACCTGAATTCGGGTTTGGCCCATTATCTACCAATTCCAGAGTTGTTCAAACTGACAAGCAATTAGATTGTCGTCCCTGCGGACTACATGGCTATAAAAACTGCCCTAAAGGCCACTTCGATTGTGCACTTTCAATTGATGTAACTGAACTCAACTTAGTATAATTGCTGTCCAAAAAATCATAGTGCTATTCAAATTTAAAAGAATAGAGGTCAGCATCTTTCATTAAAAAACGTAATCTAACTTCTTTTCCAGAAAGAGTGCTCAAATCCTTATCCTTTCCCCATGATACTGTTCTATCTATTTCATTTCCAATAATAATACTACAGTCGTCTGCCGAATATCCAGAAATCACTTTTCCAGAAGCGTCCAGAACTTCTACTTTGATTTCTCCGGCTGCTGAAGTAGAGTAATTGAGGTGCAAAGTTGCTCCTATAAAAGTAAATGGTTTGGTAGTCATTTCACCACCAGAATATCCAGCTCTTAAAGAACCAAAACCGTCTAACCTTAAACTATATCTTCTTAAATGAGCAGTCGGTTGTGCATAATCCTGATTTACATAGATTGACAATTCTGTAGGAGAAGTCTGCACAGTATTTAACGCTGGGTAGTTAGAACGTGACACCCAGTTTTGCATGCCGATTCCCGGCCTGATAAATGACTGCATAAAAGTACGGTCATATTTATTGCTTCCTCTCGAAGTAATCAGTACCACATCAGAACAATCCTTGTAGTATTTTGGATTTACATTCAATTTTGAAGCCTCTTCGTCACTCAACACTTGTCGATTGGGCATAAAACGGGCTGCTATCGCAAAGTATATTTGAGGTGCCCTGAAATAAGCATGGGTTTGATTGGTATAAAGATGCTCCATAGGTGTATCTCCAAAACCCATCGTTTGAGGTGCTGTCCAATTTATAAAATCTTTCGAAGTAGTGCGACTTACAGAACGTTTACCAGAAAACCCTTCGCCAGACCATGTGCGAAAATAGGACACATAACAATTTTCCTTTTGTGACCAAAAAGCTACATTTTGGGAATCAAACAAACCTTCTGTGAAGACTGCTTCTTTCTGCATTTTCTTCCAATTGACTCCATCCAAGGATTTGAATGCCACCAAACCTGATTTTTTGGTGCCAGCCAGAGCTTTGTACTTTTCATCCTTTTTTGCTTTGGGATTTGTATCCAAAAACGGGCTGAAATTGTGACTATACGGAGCATTATCTGCTAAGATCACATTGTTGTCCATTGAGTCTGAAATCTTATACAATTGAAGATTCGGTTTCTTCCATGAGATACCATCTTTTGATTCAGCATAGCACGTGGTTTCATTAGTACTGCCATCTGCTCCTGCTTGGGGCAACCCACGGTAGTAAAGCCGATAGGTTTCTTCATCTTTGATCACAGTACAATACCCACAAAATGGCCCTTCCCAAGGTCTATCAAAATACAATACTGCTCCTTCATCTATTGGCTCGTGCATGACCAACTCAGTCCCATTCATTTGATCAATCAAATAATAATCAACAAACAATTCCCGATTAGAGCCTATGTTTATTTTTGAGCCATCATCTGCAAGGCTTGTTTGAATTGAGATGAAACCCAAGCAAAAAAAGTAAGTAGAATATATCAGTTTTCGAAACATATAAAAAAGTGAAAAATACAAGCTAATATACTCAAACACTTAACTACTTGGATGTTTAGTTCATACAAGCTGTTACTCCCAGCTTACCTCCCGTACAAAATCCTTTGCGGCTACTGTAGTAAACTTTGCTCCTTTAGGCTTTACCAATGAAACAATGGAATCTTTACAGGTTGCTTTTTCCTGAAAAAGTACATTGACACTGTCCGACTTGTGATAAAGCACCAACTCTTTAAATGACTCTGGAATTTTTAATTCAATTTTGTTCTTTTGGGACACAACAAACTGTTTATCTTTCTCTGATACATTTTTGTGTTTGTGGCTTTTTACCAATTCAAATGCCTTTTCACATGAAGGCACTCCATAGCCAATGAAGTTATTACCAAAGGGATATAAATGGGCAGACTGCTCTATTATTGATAAAATATCAAAGTTGGTCAAAGTACTGTCCATTTGCATGATACATGCTGACAAGCCGGTAATAACAGGAGCAGAAAATGATGTGCCGTTGGAAGCAAAGCATGAAACATTGGGTTTCATATACCCAAGTTTCTCCGGGCCTATGGAGCTATAAATGGCTTTGTTCCATGTTCTGAAATTAGTCGCTCCTACGGTGATTACACCTTTGGCATCCGCAGGCGTGGATAAAACTTTGAAGTCATTATTTCCATCATTTCCAGCAGAAACAACCAATAGCATTCCCTTTTCTTCTGAAGCAATTCCGGCTGCTCTTGTTATGGCAGAAAACTTTCCATCTATCTGTTTTGGTAGATAATTTTCTTTTGGGTTGTCAAAACCGTTGGAATAACCCAAGGAGATATTGACCAACTTCACCTCTTGCTTTTCCATCCACTCAAGAGCCTGAATCAGGTATTCTTCCTCTTGACGGTATTCCTTTCTACCATCATCAGTACGGGCTAGATAAAAATCAGCTTCTGTCGCCAAACCAAATCTCACATTCCTTTCGGCATTGACTCCTGAAATTTGCTCCCAAACCTCTGTCCCATGGCCATCATCTGCATACTTTGAACCTCCATATTCTTTCAATTCAGGAGTAATAAAGTCCTTGTAGGCTTTCACCAGATTATTTTTAAAAATATGAGCAAGTCCCTCCTTTTTATTTGCCTCCAAAAAACCTCCATCAATAATTCCTATTTTTACCCCTTTCCCTGTTAGCTCTTTATCAACGAAAAATTCTCCTTCTATCTGCTCAAGTGCAAAGCTTAAACCCATTTTTTCTTCATGAAATGCCATTGGAGCAAAATTCAATTCCATAACAGGCTGAATTTCACCAACGAATGTGAGATGAGAAAGGGCTTTAACCTGGGAGTTCGTCAGTAAAGCTGTACCTGCATTGAGCCACCCGGAAAAGTAATCCAAATCGATATCATAAGTAGCAAGTCTATCTTGGCAGGTTAAATCTAACCATTCGGAATTTTCGCAATTAATTCTGTCAAAGTAAATCCAATACTTTCTTTTCTGCTCACAAGAGACCAGTAGTAATAAAAGAAATACTAATTTTATCGTTGATTGATTTTTAATCATATCTATTTTAACAGAACATAATGATAACACTTTTTTTTATATGAAGTATCTACCCATCGGAAAAGACCTTTTTATTCAAAACAGGAAAAAACTGGCAAGCAGGCTAAAACCAAAATCGGTCGCTATATTCAACTCCAGCGACATTATGCCAACCAGTGCTGATGGCACCATGCCATTTATACAAGACGCAAATCTGTTCTATTTATCCGGTATTGATCAGGAAGAATCAATTTTATTACTTGCACCGGGTTTTCCCGACGAACGTTTCCGTGAAATATTGTTTTTAAAAGAAACCAACGAGGAAATTGCGATTTGGGAAGGCCATAAATATACGGCGAATGAGGCACAAGAAACTTCTGGAGTAAGAACCATAATGTGGTTGGATAAATTTGAAAATACACTCGCCACCATCATGGCCGAATCAGATGAAATCTATCTCGACACTAATGAGCATATTCGCAATTCTTCCAGGGTAGAAACCCGAAGTGACCGATTTGTCAAATGGTGTAAAAAACGATTTCCATTGCATCAGTACAACAGAATTGCTCCCCATTTATATGACCTTCGTTGTATAAAATCCAATTCTGAAATTGATCTGATCCAACATGCATGTAATATTACTGAAAGTGGATTTAGAAGGATACTGGACAAGACACATCCCGGAGTTTGGGAATATGAGCTTGAAGCGGAATTTAGTCATGAATTTCTCAGAAAACGATCAAGAGGATTTGCTTACGATCCAATTATAGCTTCAGGAGCAAATGCCTGCGTGTTGCATTATGTGGAAAACAATCAACAATGCATGGATGGTGATTTGCTTCTAATGGATGTAGGTGCAGAATATGCCAATTACAATGCAGACATGACCCGAACGATACCTGTAAATGGCAAGTTCAGTAAAAGACAAAGGGCTGTGTATGATGCGGTTTTGAGAGTGAAGAATGTTGCTACAGCTATGCTCATCCCTGGCAATGTGATTCCTGATTACCATAAAGCAGTAGGTGAAGTGATGGAAAAGGAACTGGTTGATCTGGGACTAATAAGTACTTCTGACATCAAAA
Organism: Reichenbachiella sp. MALMAid0571; assembly: GCF_040151475.1. NCBI lineage: Bacteria > Pseudomonadati > Bacteroidota > Cytophagia > Cytophagales > Reichenbachiellaceae > Reichenbachiella > Reichenbachiella sp. MALMAid0571. Next base: position 11,017 of record NZ_JBDKWG010000091.1, read on the forward strand.
ACCAGAAAGCTGAGTGGTCTGCATACAAAAAATATTTTATGCATGGCACTTCCCATCACCTGGGTCTCAATGTACACGATGTAGCCAGTATTTATAAAAAAATTGAACCCGGAATGGTTTTTACCGTCGAACCTGGAATCTACATTAGAGAAGAAGGAATTGGTATTAGGCTCGAAGACAATATAGTCATCACAGAGAATGGTCATATCAATTTGATGAAGAACATTCCTATTGAAGCAGATGAGATAGAAAGCCTTATGAATAAAGGTTGATTCTATATTATTCGCTCAGAATCAACTTTCCTTTGCTGTAAGTTTCCACCTTTGGCGGATTGGCTGGTGTATTATAATAAATCACATTGCCATAACGATCAATCACTCCTTCTAAGGTTTGAACCGGATAAACCATGATGTCATTAGTACCATTCTGATAAAAAGATACATTTTGTGCGATAAGGTCTTTACCATAAAAACGGCCATCCCCTGTTTGAAAATCAATATTAAGATCGCTGACTGTACCTGTAATGTAAAAATTGGAAATCCTTTTAGTCGTAATGTTCAGCTCATTAGAAACAATATCCAGAATATAATCCCCACTTGAATCTTTAGAATCAATAGATAAGGTGTCAAACTCCAAAGTATTTACAGAGCTGATGGTTGCTCCTCCTTCATATATAATTTGTTTTAAATCTGGCGTTGTGATCTGGATCTTTGTAGTTCCGTATTCCCGAACCCAATTGCATGAATTGTTGTTTTCAAAAGTTAATACTCCATCTTCTACTTCAATAACCATTTCATCAAACAAATTTTCTCCCGTGATTAAAACAACAGACTGCTGTGGTGCCTGTTTGATCTCCACTTCTACATTTGAATAAATGTGGATTGCATCAAAAGAATTAGACAATTCAACCTGATATTCTAAAATATCTCCCGTCTTCTTCACACAATCATAGGCATCCTTGCTGTCACAAGACAGCAAAAACCAGAGTACCGATATGTAAGGTATAATGTGCCTCATTTTACAACCTCCAGCCTACACCAAACTCACCTGCTTCTGCTTTTTGCAAGTGGGTTTTGAGCATAAATGAAACAAATAGCTTTTCATTCAAATAGTATTTCAGACCCAACCTTTGATACTTTGGTTTGAACCTTTGATATGGTCTGTAAAAATAATGTCCGTATTGAAACAAAAAAGACAAATCATGCCAGAACAATTCATAACCAACAGTGACTCCTGCCCTTTTAAAATCAGGTTTTTCTTTCCCTCTTAGATTAGGATCATATTTAGCTTCTTCTCTCAAAGAATATGATACAAAATAATCCAACCCTACACTAAAAGCACTTTTTCTGGAAACCCTTTTATCTGCGTAAGTATTCAATACAAAAAAAGGGAAAACCCCATTCCCTTCCTTCAAAGATTCACTCAATCCTGTAGATACGCATACATTGTACTTGATTGGTTGACCGCTATAGTCTTCTTTTTCATAAGATTTTTGTTCAATCTGCTTATCGTCTATTTTATAGATCAAACCCAAATTAGCAGCAATTATGTTTATCCCCTTGTTGGGTTTGCTGATAGAGGCATTAGAAAAATGTGTCAGAGAAAAGCCACTTTTGACTGCCAATTTTTCTGAAATGTCGTGATCATAACTGAATTGCATCTGCATGGCAAACGAAAAAGTTGACCCTAGAAAATTATTTTTATTATTGGTCTCTCTATCATAAGGATGGGTATGAAAAGCCGGGCCAAATGCAAATTTGAATTTAAAATCATGCTTTGAATCTCTATTCCTGTTGAAATAATAATTAAAATGAGCCATTGGAGAAACAGATTGACCTAAAACAGGATTGTTATAATCCAGATAGATCAACGTATATCCAACATCGGGATAACGGTATTCATACTCCCACCTTTTATACCCATAAGTATGCTTATCATATTCCAAAACCACACCCGTAGGATGGGATACAGCTACATGAGCCACTTCATCCGAATGTTTGAATATAAACCCTTTGAAATACTCCAGGCTAAATTGATGAGAGTATTGCTGATCGTGCTTTTGAGCCACTGCTGTATGCCCTAATATAACATACAAAACAACTCCATACCAAAATATATGTTTGCTGAAATGATTCGGTGAAATTAGCTTGATCATGAAAGGAACTACCTCATCATATTGCGCTCACATTAGCTTCTCTATGTATTTTTTTTACCAACCCCTGAAGTACTTTTCCCGGCCCACATTCGATAAAATCGGTTGCTCCGTCAGCTATCATCTTTTCTACGGATTGTGTCCATTTTACCGGAGCTGTCAGTTGAGCAATGAGATTTGATTTGATTTCGTTGACATCCTGATGAGGAAGTGCATCTACATTCTGATAAACCGGGCAAATAGGTTTACTGAATAAGGTATTTTCAATGGCTTCTGCCAATTCTTGTCTGGCAGGCTCCATCAGAGGAGAATGAAAAGCACCACCTACTGGTAGTGGCAAAGCCCTTTTTGCACCCGCTTCCTTAAGTTTTTCACAGGCTATTTCTATTCCCTTATTAGAACCAGATATCACCAATTGACCCGGACAGTTGTAGTTTGCTGCCACCACTACTTCGTCTATTGAAGCGCATACATCTTCTACCACTTTATCTTCAAGTCCCAAAATAGCAGCCATAGTGGAAGGGTTTAGTTCACACGCCTTTTGCATGGCAGCAGCCCTCTTGGAAACCAACATCAAACCGTCCTGAAATGTCAAAGTCTTATTAGAGACCAACGCAGAAAGCTCTCCCAGTGAATGACCCGCAACCATATCAGGTTTAAAATCTTCCGCTACCAAAGCAGCTATCACAGAATGTAGAAAAACAGCCGGTTGAGTTACATTAGTTTGCTTCAACTCTTCATCAGTGCCTTCGAACATTATCTTGGACAAGTCAAAACCAAGTATATCGTTGGCTTCAAGAAATAGTTCTTTGGCTTGGCTGTTGCCTTCAAATAACTCCTTACCCATTCCTGTAAATTGTGCTCCCTGACCGGGAAAGACGTATGCCTGCATATTTGTATAATTATCTAATATTAAAAGTTGCAAACATAAAAGAGATCAGATTGAAATTATAATTTGGAATCAGCAATTTCAGCATTTAATAAGATTATTACAATTCAAGAGTATCAAACCACATCCAAAAACCTACTTCTTAAGGCTGGTGTTGGGATAGCACAAGTATCAGATTTACCAAAAATAGCATACCTGTTTTTAGCAATAACATCATAAAAAAAATCCGTAATAAATCTGGGAAAAACCTGAAATACAGCTAACCAATTCCAAGGAGGTTTTAGAAATTTCGAAATTTCGAAAGCTGCCTTACTTTTCTTGAAAATCACATTATTATGGATAAAAACAATGCTTTCAAAGTCATTCGTTTTTTCGTTGTAAGAATGAAGTACGTTTTGACCAAAAGCAGACTGCAATGAAGCAAACTTCAACTCGCTCTGCCTTTCGTGCCTGATAATAAAATTTACAGAACTGTTGCAAAAATTACAGACTCCATCATACAAGACTATACTTTGATTGGTACTTATTTGAGAATCTGAACCCATCCGTTAAACACTTCATTTGCTTTTGATGAATCCAACACATCGTAAGTCACTTCAGCTATATAATAATAAACTCCTGCCGGCAACTCAATTCCAGAGTTGGTTTTACCATTCCAATTGATCAGAATGCTGTTGACACTTCCTTCTCTACCCGTACCAGACTCATAGCTAAAAATCACTCCCCCTCCTCTGTCAAAAACTCTGAAATCTACGGACTCAACAAATCTTGGACAATTTGCTAAATCAAAATCAGGAATGCTGATACCTTCAAAATTGTCAACGAATGGTGAAAACACATCGTTTTTACCATCACCATTAGGACTAAAAACATTAGGTAAAACAAAATTGGGGCAATTGTCATACATTATGGTATCTGAAGGCTGACTCTGATTACCTGACCTATCTACGGAAGTAATGTAGTAATACCCTTTAAATGAATCTAACCCTTCATGCGCAAATTGATTTCCTGTTTCATTTGCACCTACAATGACAAATGGCTCTTCTTTGGATTGTGAGTAATAAATATTAAAACTTGCAATGTCATCTTCGCATTCGCTGCTGAGATCCAATTCCCACGTAACCAAGTTGGAATAATCACTAAAAAAACACCCTTTGTCTTTGATAATCTCGGTACAATCCATCCCTTCATTTATTTTAAATGAAATTGGAGTACAAGGTGGATCCATATCATTCGGTTCTGCACAAACTACCTGAGATTTGTTGACCAAGGGAGACATAATCAATGGGTTTCCATAACTTCCATTGGTCTCAACATAATAGCAGTAATTATGCATTTCGTCCAAGGGAACACCGTTGAACTCCCCATCATCAAGAAACTGTAGTCCTTCCTTTGTCACTTCTGCCGAATCGATCAACACTAAGAAATCCGGATTATCCGGATCTACCCGATCACGGTAGATATAATGATACGGATAACTTTGTACTTCATTTGACCAGGGCACATTAGCATCCCACAACAATTGTATAGAATTTAACCCTGGTTCAAGTTCTAGTTTTACCGATGAAGCCGGAGTAGATGAATCCACATAAGTATTTCCTGAATTGATAAACAAGTCAATACGGTAGTTATACACCAAATCAGCAGTATTCAATCCTGTATCTGTAATTTGAGTTTCTGCTATTTTACCCAGGCTTACTTCATTTTGATTACCATCAAAACCTTCGCTTCTAAAGACTTCATAAGTGTATGGCGGAGGAAATTGAACCGGATCAATTTCAAACGGTTCCAACCATTCTACTTTTATTTGCCCATTAACTCTGTCTGTTTTAATGACATCCACTTTAATTGTTACCGGCGCATCTGCCAGAATTATATCACAGACCTCAGATGACACAACGCTTTCACCACCAGAAGGCTCTGGGAAAGTAGCCACTATCCGGTAGCAATAGTTTGCACCCGGAGCAAGTCCTTCTCCATTATTATCATCCCAAAATGTAGTTTTATAAATAACATTTTTGCTAGCATCGGTATATTTAATACTGTCTATCGTTGCTATCAATTCATATCCTGAGTTTTCAGGAATTCCTAAATTACATTCGTCAGGAATAAAATTATAGCTATCGACTCTTCTCCATATTTGCATTTTATCTGCATTACCACAGTTGTACTCATTCCAATCGAGTTGTATTGCCCTTCCGGTTTGTACAGTAGTAGATAAACCCGTTGGTGCAGGGGCATAAACTGTTATAGGTAAGGTTTTAAAATCGACCAACTTTGGGCCTAATGGAGGATTATCCGTTACTTTAAATTGTATATCGTAAGGCCTTTTTCTCACATGGCTACATTCTGTCTGCCATTTAAAATTTCCCGAAAGTGGTTGATTCCCAAAAACATCATTTGGTGTAAACGTTGCACGGTTGGTTGTAAATTCTAACGGGCCACCAAACGCTTCCAATTTCACCTGATGACCGTCCTGATCTATTCCACGTATCACCTCGTCAATTAAAGTACCCGCCTCAACACATATTGGATCAGGAATAATTACTTCTGGTCTATTGTTGTCGGTATCTTCTATTATGATTTGCATATCCCGGGTTACATACCCCAGGTTGTACCATACTCCCAGAATTAAGCGCCATTCCTGTACTATAAATGCTACATTGTATTCTCCTAAAAGCCCGGGGGCATCCCACACCAAATCCCCTGTAATGGCATCTATGCTGAAAGAAGGGGGGGCATTTTGATCTTCATTGGAGGTAGAATAATTATTACCGTAAAACTTTGGGTCATTGGGATCAACATATTCATCTACTTCCCTGTCCTTATATTGTTTAGGTACTACCAATTTAAAAGAAAGACTATCGCCATCAATATCAAAAGCTCCCGGATTATGAATGAATCTTGCTCCAACAGCACCTTCATCTATTGGAGGAACTAAAAATATCGGTGTATTATTTGTCCCAATAAAAGGGTCTATTAGCAATCTTGTTTCTACGTAAAATGGAGTATCAACAGAATGAGCCATGTTTTTCACATCAGCATTCCTGTTTTTTTCATTAAACCTAACTATATATGCTCCGGGTGCCTGAAATGTATGTTCAATCTCAAATACATTGTATGCAATCTGCTTTTCTGCATCGATTATCACTTCTCTTTGAAAAAACTGAGAGCCCTCTTCAATATTAATAATCGTACCATCTCCAAAATCAACTTCCCCTCCGCCAAATATGACATTTGAACCCGTATCTGTATATCCAATGATGGAAAACTTATAGGTAAGACTGGAAGTTGATATTCGCATAGCAATAATCTCTCCTGCCCTGATATGAGTAGCTTCTACCCTGCCATATGTGACAAGCGTTAATATGCTAAAAAATAAAAGAACAACCTTATTTCTTCTTGTCATCATTTAGTAAAATCCTTTTTCATTTCTAAATTCACTCCTGTTAACAACCCATTCGTCTGTCACCCCAAATCTACTGCCTAATAATTAAATTTTATTATTGAAACAGTTGATTTCAGCATTCTTTCCTCATTAATTAAAACATGATTTTAACTTCCTTATTATCAAATAACAATACAATAGTAATTAAACAGACGTCCGTTACTCCCTACAATCTATATCATAAAGTTGGTTTTCAAAGATAATAGTTGTTAAATCATAAATATCAAAAACACATTGTTTCCTTAGCAATCGAACTATATCTTTGGGCTGGAAATTTTAATACATAATCACATTTATTATATCTATATATGAGTTGGTTTACACAATTCTTTAGAAGTACCATAGGCAGAAAATTTACCATGGCACTTTCTGCATTATTTCTGTTGATTTTCCTCCTACAGCATTTTGCCATCAACCTTACCTCCGTGTTTAGTGAAAAGGCATTTAATGAGCTGTCTCATTTTATGGGGACTAATCCTCTGATTCAATTTGTAATGCAACCTATATTGATTTTTGGTGTGGTTTTTCACTTTGTAATGGGTTTTGTACTTGAAATAAACAACAGAAATGCCAGGCAGGTTAAATATGCCGTAAACAATGGAGCAGCCAACTCAACATGGGTATCAAGAAATATGATACTATCGGGACTCACCATACTAGGTTTTTTAGGACTTCATTTTTATGATTTTTGGATTCCGGAAATTATCCACAAATACGTGCATTTTGCACCAGAAGATTCCAACAGGTATTATGAAGAAACAATACATAAATTCACTAACCCTGTAAGAGTAGGAATCTATGTAATTTCTTTCATCTTTCTTATGTTGCATTTGCTACACGGTTTTCAATCCGCATTTCAATCGATTGGAGCCAGACACGCTAAATATACCCCTACAATAGTAAAAGCAGGAAAAATTTATGCCATAGCTATTCCATTAGGTTTTATTTTTATTGCCATTTTTCACTATATCCAATCTCTTTAATAAAAAGGTATGACAAAATTAGATTCCAAAATACCTGAAGGTCCTATAAAGGATAAGTGGACCAACCACAAAAACAATATCAAGCTGGTTAACCCGGCGAATAAAAGGTCTATAGATGTTATCATCGTAGGTACAGGGTTAGCCGGAGGTTCTGCCGCAGCTACCCTGGCCGAACTAGGCTACAACGTAAAAGCATTTTGCTATCAGGATTCACCCAGACGTGCACACTCTATTGCTGCACAGGGTGGTATCAACGCTGCAAAAAACTATCAGGGAGATGGTGATTCCACCTACAGACTTTTTTACGATACTGTAAAAGGAGGTGATTACCGATCAAGAGAGGCCAATGTTCACAGACTAGCTGAAGTTTCAACCAATATAATTGACCAGTGTGTGGCACAGGGTGTCCCTTTTGCAAGAGATTATGGCGGGCTTCTGGACAACAGGTCGTTTGGTGGTGTTCAGGTATCCCGTACTTTTTATGCCAAAGGGCAAACCGGACAGCAATTACTTTTAGGTTGCTACTCTGCTATGTCTCGTCAAATTGGTAAAGGGAAAATAGCAATGTACAACCGTCATGAGATGGTAGAACTTGTAATAGTAGATGGCAAAGCACGTGGAATCATTGCAAGAAACCTGGTTACCGGAGAATTGGAAAGGCATTCTGCGCATGCAGTGGTAATTGCCTCAGGTGGGTATGGAAACGTTTTTTTCCTTTCCACCAACGCTATGGGCTCAAACGTCTCAGCAGGTTGGAAGATTCACAAAAAAGGAGCATTCTTTGCAAACCCTTGTTTCACGCAGATTCACCCTACCTGTATTCCACAACATGGAGATCAGCAGTCTAAATTAACCTTGATGTCTGAATCCCTTAGAAATGATGGGAGAATATGGGTGCCAGCTAAAAAAGAAGATTCAGAAGCCATCAGAGCAGGTAAAAAGAAACCCACTGATATCGCTGAAGCTGACAGGGATTATTACCTGGAAAGAAGGTATCCTTCATTTGGCAACCTGGTGCCTAGGGATGTGGCTTCAAGAGCTGCCAAAGAAAGGTGTGACGCTGGATTCGGTGTAGGCACTAATGAAACAGGAGAAGCAGTTTATCTTGATTTTAGTGCCGCAATTATGCGTTACGGCCGTGAAGATGCTAATATTCATGGCCACCATGATGCTTCGGAAGAAGAAATAAAGACACGTGGAGAAAAGGTAATTGAATCCAAATATGGAAACCTTTTCCAAATGTATGAGAAAATCACAGCAGACAATCCATACAAAACACCTATGAAAATCTATCCTGCTGTGCATTATACCATGGGTGGTGTATGGGTGGATTACAATTTAATGACTACTGTACCCGGTTGTTATTGCATTGGAGAAGCCAACTTCTCTGATCACGGAGCAAACAGACTAGGTGCTTCTGCTCTGATGCAAGGATTGGCGGATGGCTATTTTGTACTCCCTTACACTATTGGAGACTATCTGGCCAATGACATCAGAACAGGAGCAATTCCAACTGACACTTCAGAATTTGAAGAAGCAGAAAAATCTGCACAGGAAAAAATAGATTTTTTCATAAACAATAATGGAACTAAATCTGTAGATCATTTCCATAAGCGATTGGGTCATGTGATGTGGAACAAAGTGGGAATGGCCAGAAACGAACAAGGTTTAAAAGAAGCTATTACCGAAATTCAGGAAATACGGGCTGAGTTTTGGAAAGATGTAAAAGTACCAGGCACAGCAGATGGTATCAATCAGGAATTAGAAAAAGCAGGAAGAGTCGCAGATTTTCTTGAACTGGGAGAATTGTTTGCCCGAGATGCTCTGGAAAGAAAAGAATCTTGTGGAGGTCACTTTAGAGAAGAATACCAAACAGAAGAAGGAGAAGCCGTAAGGGATGATAAAAACTTTACTCATGTCTCTGCCTGGGAATATCAAGGAGAGCCCTCTGAAGCAATAATGCACAAGGAAGAATTGAAATACGAAAACATAGAACTAAAAACACGTTCTTACAAATAATAAAGGTATGGCAGCAACCGAAGGATTAAACTTAACACTAAAAGTTTGGAGACAAAAAAATAGCCAGGACAAGGGCAAAATGGAAACATATCAGGTATCTAATGTATCACCTGATAGTTCATTCCTTGAAATGATGGATATTTTAAATGAGCAACTTGTAAACGAAGGTGAAGAGCCCGTAGCATTTGATCACGATTGCAGAGAAGGTATTTGTGGTATGTGCTCTCTATTTATCAACGGAGAGGCACATGGCCCCAGTGATCAAATCACCACCTGCCAACTGCACATGCGTGAGTTTAAGGATGGTGAAACTATTTATATTGAACCATGGAGAGCTAAAGCGTTTCCTGTAATTAAGGATCTGATGGTAGATAGAAGTGCATTTGACAGAATTATGGCTTCCGGTGGTTTCATTAGTGTAAATACATCAGGGAACACTCAGGATGCCAATGCTATTCCTATTGACAAACACGATGCTGACGAGGCTTTTGATGCAGCTACATGCATTGGTTGTGGTGCATGTGTAGCCAGTTGCAAAAATGCTTCAGCGATGTTATTCGTATCTGCCAAAGTATCGCAATTTGCATTACTGCCTCAGGGAAAAGTAGAAGCCAAACAACGTGTAGAAAACATGGTAGCTCAAATGGACGAAGAAGGCTTTGGAGCTTGCACCAACACTGGTGCTTGTTCAGCCGAATGTCCAAAAGGAATTTCTCTTGAAAACATCGCACGAATGAATAGAGAATTCATAAAAAGTAGCTTTAGTTGATACAATTCTCTTTTCAAAAGGAACCAAAAAGAAAGCCTCAAAGTTGAACTTTGAGGCTTTCTTTTTGAGTAAGTATTTAGTTCCTTATTCAGCCCCGGATGCTGCCTCAAGTTCATCAACCTTATCCAAAATAGCTTCCGCTTTGTCATACATTTTAAGCTGCTTGTACATTTGCATTAACGCCCTAAGCCCATCCACATCTTCTTTACTTGAGTTGGCTTTTTCCATATAAGGCAACCCTTTAATTAGAATTTCATCGGCTTTTTTAGTCAATGCTGGTCCCTTTTTATTGTACGAATTTAAATCCATATCTCTTACCTGATCATAATATTCCTTAGCCTGATTAATATAGATCGCTCCTGCGTTATAGTTAGCTACATAGTTATCCGATTCAAGCTCAATTACTTTCAAATATTCATCCAGGGCAAGTTGATAGGTTGCAGCTGCTTCATCTTTCTTCGTAGCATCATCAGACAAATTACTGGCAATATTATCGTACATAATAGCCAGATTTAAGTGAAGGTTGATATTAGTAGGATCTTCTTTGATAGAAGCAATCAATTTATCTTTTGCCTGATCAAGTTTCTTCAGGTTGATCAAGATGCTAATTTCCTCTTGTCCAAACCTTGATTCCATTGGATAAGCCTTCTGTGCTCTTTTTACCACTTCTAATGCCTTTTCTTCATCCGTATTAACAGCTCTTTCAATGTAAATCAAAGTCGAAAACACATCTGCACTAGCATAACCCAATTGTTCAAGCTTATAGTAATGTACTGCAGTATTTTGGTAGTTCTCGGCTTGTTGAGAACATACTCCTGCATAAAGAAGAGTCAAAGAATCTTCCGGCTTAACCAATAACGCATCAGTGAATTTTGCATAGGCCTCTTCGTATTTATCTTCCGCATATACAGTCCCTCCATCATTAATGAATTTACCCCACATGGCATCTATATTAGTTGAAGAAAGCACGCTATTAGGAGAGCTGTCTTTATCCATTTCCATTACTTTTTCATAAGCCTCTACTGCCTTGGCAATGGCTTCACTATCCAAGCTGCTTACAGCCTCATCGTCACTGGTTGCTATCGCCTGATATATTCTTCCTCTTTCAAACCAGGTTTTGGATTTTGCGGCGTTTTTTTCAATAGTGATGGCCACATCTATTTCAGCTTTTGCACTGGCAAAGTCCCCTTTGGATAAATATGCAGATGCTTTAGTTACCGATCCTTTTTGAGCGTGGGCTAAACTCACAGTCAATAGGATCAGACATAAAAATGCTAACTTTCTCATGATTACGTTATTAAGTTATTCGATTGATTTCTTTTTATTTAAAATTAATTTTCGTTGTTGTCGCTTGTTTCATTGCTGTCACTTGCATTTTCAGGGTTTTCTTCGGATTCAGCCTCTTCATCCCCCTCAATATTCTCTATTTTTTCTACTGATGAGATACTATCTCCTTCACCCAGTTTTATAAGCCTGACACCTTGAGTTGCCCGCCCCATAACTCTTAAACCGCTAATTGCCATTCTTATTGTAATTCCTGACTTATTTATAATCATTAAATCATCAGAATCTACAACTTCTTTGATAGCAACCAACTTACCAGTCTTATCAGTAATATTGAGTGTTTTCACTCCTTTACCACCTCTTTTAGTAATTCGGTAATCTTCTATTGAAGACCTTTTACCATACCCATTTTCAGAAACAACAAGCAGATTGGCTTCTTCCCTATTGACACAAACCATACCAACGACACAATCATCAGCCCCTTCCAGAGTTACTCCCTTCACCCCTGCGGCTGTTCTTCCCATTGGTCTTACATCAGACTCATGAAAATGAACTGCTTTCCCTGATTTTTTAGCGATTATGATATGATTATCCCCATTGGTTAAACTTATATCTAAAAGTTTATCTCCTTCACGGATAGTAATTGCATTTATACCATTTTGTCTTGGCCTGGAATAAGCCTTAAGGCTAGTTTTTTTAATAACTCCATTTTGAGTACACATTATGATGAAATTGTTGTTAACATAATCTTCATCACCCAAAGTTTTGACATTGATTACAGCTCTAATTGAATCTTCAGATTCAATATTGATTAAGTTTTGTATAGCACGCCCTTTGGCAGCTTTTGTTCCTTCTGGTATTTCCCATACTTTCTTCCAGAATACCTTTCCAAATTCTGTGAAAATAAGCAAATAATTATGGTTCGAAGCTATAAATAAATGCTCTGTAAAGTCGTCTGTTTTCGATCCTGCTCCTTTAGAACCTCTTCCTCCCCGTCCTTGGGTCTTAAATTCTACAGATGGTGTTCTCTTGATGTAACCTTCATGAGAAATAGTGATCACCATTTCTTCATCAGGGATCATATCTTCAGCTGAGAAATCTTCAGCACTGTACTCTATGTTGGATCTTCTTTCATCTCCATACCTCTCTTTGATCTCCCCCAGCTCTTCTTTGATGATGTCCATTCTCATGCCTTCATCAGCTAAAATAGCTTTCAAATGTTCGATCAATTCCATGATTTCTTCATACTCTTTCTGGATTTTTTCTCGTTCGAGACCAGTAAGTCTCTGCAATCTCATTTCCAGAATCGCTTTGGCCTGAATTTCTGACAACCCAAATTTCTCCATTAAACCGGTTTTGGCTATTTCCGGATCTCTTGATTGCCTGATCAGAGAAATAACTTCATCAAGATTGTCAAGAGCAATCAAATACCCTTGTAGAATGTGAGCTCTCTTTTCTGCCTCGTTCAACTCATATTGAGTTCTTCGCACAATCACCTCATGTCTATGATCGACGAAATAACCTATTATCTCCTTCAAGTTCAGAGTATGTGGACGACCTTTTACAAGAGCCACATTGTTGACACCAAAAGAAGATTGTAGTTGAGTATATTTATATAGATTGTTTAAAACAATATTAGGAATAGAATCCTTTTTAAGATCATAAACGATTCGCATTCCATCCCTATCAGACTCGTCACGAATATCACTAATACCTTCTATTTTCTTATCATTGATAAGTGCTGCAGTCTTTTCAATCATTGAAGCCTTATTGACCTGATAAGGTATTTCTGTTACAATGATCTGTTCTCTACCAGTATTGGTAGTTTCAAATACTGCTTTTGCCCGCATCACAATCCTTCCCCTACCAGTCTCAAACGCTGACTTTACACCATTGTAACCATATATCGTAGCACCTGTAGGAAAATCAGGAGCTGAGATATGCTGCATCAATTCTTCTATGGTAATGTCTTTGTTTTCAATATATGCTATTGTACCGTTGATAACTTCTGTCAGGTTATGCGGAGGCATATTTGTGGCCATACCCACTGCAATACCACTGGTACCATTTACCAAAAGGTTCGGTATTTTAGCAGGAAGTACCGTTGGTTCTTTCAAAGAATCATCGAAGTTGGGCTGGTAATCAACTGTATCTTTGTTGATGTCTGCCAGCATTTCTTCTGCAATTCTCTTCAGCCTTGCTTCTGTATATCGCATTGCGGCTGGTGAATCTCCATCCACTGATCCGAAGTTTCCTTGTCCATCTACCAAAGGGTATCTCAATGACCACTCCTGAGCCATTCTGACCATCGTATCATAAACAGATGAATCACCATGAGGGTGATACTTACCAAGTACCTCTCCGACAATTCTTGCAGATTTTTTATACGCCTTGTTGTGCAGGACTCCTAAGTCAAGCATCCCATAAAGTACCCTTCTATGTACGGGTTTCAGACCATCCCTAACATCAGGTAAAGCACGTGAAATAATTACAGACATTGAATAATCAATGTATGCTCCGCGCATTTCGTCTTCGATGTTTATAGGAATTATATTATGATCTCTAAGGGGCAAATTTTCGTTATCTCCGTCAGCCATATTTCTTTAAAATATTCATGCAAATTTCCGCACGCAATTTAGGTAAAAATATATCGAAACGCACTAATGCTTGAGTACTAAATGTTTGTATTTTAGAATAACGAGAATTAAGAAAGTCAACAACTCTTTTATTCACTCATGCGGCATTTGTTTGGCGTTTAAACAGAATGAAATAACGTTCTAAATGCTATTTGAAAAACAGAAGGTTAATAAGGGTTGATTTTCTTTTTGTTCTTATTTTTATACTTCCATAGTTTTCTATGGTTTTCTCCGACCTTAGGATTTTGTATTTTCCAGATTGGTTGTCCTCTTACTTCCATATATCTGCCTGTTGCCGGATCTGTAATCACATGTTTCAGTTGAACATGATCGCTTTTTATTGGGCTTCTGGGTATTTCGGGGAAAGTAATACTTATTCCCAGTTGCACAAAAAATGTAGGTTGCTTGTGCGCAATGGTTTTTCCTGTACCTGGTATAGTAATTTTATAATTTTTAAAATCATAAGAGGGTTTTAATACAACCCTGAAATACTCCGAAAGGTTTTTTTCTATAGAAATTCCGAAGTTAAAATACATTCCCCTCTGAATGAGTGCGGAATTAAAATTGCCGCCGGCATTAAATTTTCCAACCTGTAACTCACCTGCAAATGAATATTCCCAGAAATCATAAAATCGATAGCCTATTTCTCCCCAGTATCTTTTATAAAAAGTCGATCCGAAATTGGGTTGATATTCCCGTATTCCGAGAGATTCCACACTTTCGTTAGGTTTGAACGATTTGATTTTATGGTATTCAAACATGTAACCACCGCCAATTCTAAATTTCTTATAGTTGTACCTCAATGATAGTAGTATCGGGATACTCAACCCTTTACCTGCGAATTGCAACCCGAGTGAATCTGCGTTGAATATTTCCATGTCAGACTTTAGCAATGGATTGTTGACCGGATTGACTATGGGTTGAAACGGAACATCGAAGGAATCCACTTTGGTAATCGTTTGAGCCAGTAACGGATTGTTTAACCAGTCGCTGTACACATCAAATTCATTTCCAAGAGGTTGTCCATCATTGTTGGCAATGTATTGATCTGTAGGTGTTTGTACCAGATAAAATCCTTCCAGGTTATGCTTGTATTTGGTACTACCATACCCTGTAGTTACCGTAAATGAAAAGTTGTTGAGAATCTTTCGTATGGGGCTTCTGTATATGTTTTCCGGATTTATTTCATACTCCTGAGCCAGAGTAGATAACATTGACAATTGCAGAAGCAATAAAAACGATATGATAATTCTTGTTTTCAAATAACTACAGGAAGTTCTATTGGCGAAGCTATCATGTTTTACCTACAATAATGTAATGTCAAATACAAGAACTTTATATGGGGCAACTTTAGAGGCATATTCGGGAATAACCTGTAATTCGACCAACTCATCACTCAAATATGAGGGAATTACTCCAACACTCTGTTGGTACGCCTGTGCTGATGGAATAATCAAAAGTGCCCGTTCTCCTTTTTCCATCTCAGCTATTCCTAAATCCAGCCCATCCATTACTACTTTGGAGTCAAAGTTGAAATCAAAAGTATCGTTCCCACTGGTTCTGTCAAATACTGCATCGTCTAAAAATGATGCTATATATGTGGTACTAATTTGTTCTCCTTTAATTGCTACCTCATCTTCATTCCCTTCACTTATTCGTTTGTAATAAACACCTGAGGGAAGGAGTTCGACTTTATCAGTTGGGTTTTTGACCAGATCATCTAATTCTTTGTCGGCTATATAATCATTGATGAGTGTTTCTTCAATGTCCTGCTGATCTTGTTCATTTTCAATCAATACAAGTTCTACTTCTATCTCGATAACTGAATTAGCAGGAATCAAAGTGGAAAAAGTCAATTCGCCATAGGCCAACCCTGAAGGAATGAGAAAAGTATAGGTCTCTCCCTCTTTCATAAAAGCCAGGCCAATGTCTAGTCCAACAGGCACAATGGAATTCACCCCCTGCTTTAGTTTGTATGGGTCTTCATTTTGAGATAGTAGGATTTCATCTATCACCTGACCATTCAAAACCTTGGCTGAATAATAGATAGATAAAATACTACCCTTAACTTGCTGAAGGGCACCTGTAGGATTCTCAACTACCGGATAGTAAAAAATGCCGGACCCATCCTCTGTTGCTGTAATATTATTTTCAGTTAGATAAGCTTCTATCAAGGCTTTGTCAATACTTGTCTGGTCTTCCAGAGTAGGTTCAGGGTCGTTTCCACCTCCACAGGCACTCAACAATATATGACCTACGGCAACAATACCAAGTAGCTTTTTTATCGGACTAATTTTCACACCTGTTTTATTAAATATCAAATTTGAACTATCAACGGGGTAACTTCAATTTAATTTTTACTACTCTGGTATATTTCTTCTCAAATGAATAAATATCAATTGAACAACTGGCATATCATCTACCCAACCCAAAAATAAAAATGTTATCCGTGTTCTAAGCCAAAAAAACTGAATTACAGAAATTTAATACTGATAATTTATATATGAAATGACAAAAAACAAAAAAGGACTGCCAGCAGTCCTTTTTGTCAATATTGTTTCTTTTCTTAATATTCAGGCATCTCCATCTTCACCTTCCTCAGGTTTCAAGGAATCAACTATTTCTTCATATTTCGTTCTCAAATCAGGATCAGCTTTCAACCCTTTTTTCACTTTGTTATACACAGCAGCACCCAATTCATCTTTAATTAATGTTGGATAAACTTCTTTAAAATCTGCAACCATTGTGTCATACGCTTCCTGTATCTTATCAAAAACTGCAATTTCCTCTTCCGTAGCACTAATTTCAGCCAATTTTGCTTCATCCCCTTTAGCAGATTTTAGTTCGTTAAACCTCCTGCCTTCATCCATCAACTCTTCTGATTTTATCAAATCGTTGTATTTGACTTTCATGTCCTCTTTCATACTGTCAATTTTATTCATGACAGTAGCATACAACATCAACTCATCATCGGTAATCTCATCATCCTGCGCTACAGCAGGTGAATTTACAATTAGTATTGCAACAACAACACCAAACAAAAGCAATCCGTTTTTCAGTATTTTTTCAATCATAATTCAGTTTTTCTTCTTTTTTACAAATGTTAGTAACCAGCGAATTAATAATAAAAAGCTCAATATTTCAAGTATTTAGCCCTTTTATCTCAAACAAATCGAAGATTACAACATTTAATTACCATCAAAAATATTTTTCAACCAGCCTTTCCGCTTCCTTTTCTTCGGTGAAGAAGCATTGCTGTTTTTATTAAATTTGTTGTCTTTATTTATGCCTGTATTGTTATTTCTTTTCTCCTTCCTTTTAAACAATTTTAAAAATGGAGAGTCTTCCTTATAGGGTTCACAATCAATAGAATTTGGAAATTGAAATTCAGATTTCACCAGTGAATACAGCTCCTTATCATTCTCTATTTTTTTGTAAAACAAAGCCCAAATCGGCAAGGCTGTATTAGCTCCCTGGCCATTTTTAATACCACTAAAATGGACTATGGGATTGTCAACCCCAACCCATACTCCACCCAACCAGTCCGGAGTATATCCCACAAACCACCCGTCAGTATGATTTTGAGTAGTTCCGGTTTTCCCTGCAACATTACCCGTTATCCCATATTGATACCTGATTCTTTTTGCTGTTCCGTTATCTACTACCGACCGGAGCATATTAGTTATATTTTGCGAAATCTCGACAGGCAACACCTGATTACCGGAGGGCTCTTTAAAATAGATTTCTTTGCCATCTCTTGTTTTAACACTGGTGATGTAATTGATACCAACAGTTTTTCCGGAATTAGCAAAAGCGGTGTATGCATGAATCAGGCTTTTCAGCGAAATATTTCCTGCACCCAACGCAATTGAAGGACTATTTGGCAACTGTCCTTCGACTCCCATGTTTCTGGACAATTTTATTATAGACTCTATACCAGACTCCATAGCCAGCTTCACACTTACTGTATTCACAGAGTTGGTCAATGCACCCACCAAAGAATATTTTCCCTCATAATTTCCATCGGAATTTTTTGGAGACCAATCTTCATATTGTGTATATATAATTTTTTGATTCGAAATAAAATCACAAGGTTGATAACCATCCATCATGGCTTGCGCATACACTATGGGCTTAAACACAGAACCAACCTGCCTTTGCGCCGTAATGTGATCGTATTGAGTATGTTCATAAGATGCCCCACCTACCCAGGCCATAACTTTACCATTATGAGGGTTCACAACCAAAAAACCAGCCTGTAACATCCCTAAATCATGCCTGACAGAATCAAAAACAGAAACCAGTGTATCTATAATTCCATCGTAAGTATATAAAGTAGTCTGAATTGGCTTCCTTAACTTTTCAATAGCCTTCGTTTCAGAGATACCCTGGTCAAGTAGTTGTTTATACCTATCAGATTGTTTTAAAATCTTCAGCACCACACTTTCATTCTGCTCAAACAGTCCCTGTTTTTTAAAATCATCATGAAGCAATGGTTGCAGATATTGCAAATGCTCATGGACAGATTCCTCAGCATATTTCTGCAGCCTAGAATGCAGAGTAGTATAAATCTTCAACCCACTAGTATATAAATTGAGTGAGTCAGTAGCATCATTATCTTTCAGCCAATTCTCTAATTTGAGCCTCAAATATTCACGAAAGTAAGTTGCCGATCCCTGGTCATGACTTAGCTTGTTGTAAGCTAAAGTCAAAGGTAAATGACTTAAACTGTCAGCAGATCCAGAGGAAATATATCCATATTTCGCCATTTGACTTATAACTGTATTTCTCCTCTCAAGAGATTTTCCGAGATTGATGCGGGGATTGTAAGTAGAAGTAGCTTTCAACATACCAATCAGTGTTGCCGCCTGCTCAATACTGATATCTTTGGGAGTGGTTGAGAAAAACCGTTGGCAAGCTAGCTCTATTCCGTAGGTATTTTCTCCAAAAGAAATGGTATTCAGGTACAACATTAAAATTTCTTCCTTGGAATACAAATGTTCAAGCTTATTGGCTATGATCAATTCTCTGGATTTATTTACAGGAATGGACAAAAAACCATAATTCTCCCGACCAAACAAGTTCTTTGCCAGTTGCTGACTGAGGGTGCTGCCTCCACCGGTATTTTGACCAAGAATCACGCTTTTGAAAAGTACCCGCATCATGCTTCGTTGGTCTATTCCTTTGTGTCCGTAAAACCGGGCATCTTCTGTTGCTATAAGGGCATCTATTACGAAATGGGAAACATTATCATACATCACCTCTGTCCTGTTTTCTACATAGTATCTGCCAAGAAGCACACTGTCAGCAGAATAGATTTCAGATGCCTGATAGTTTTTAATTGCCTTTAACTCATCATCAGAAGGAATTTCCCCAAACACCCCATTTGAAACAGCAACATACCCAACATACATTGCACTGCCAGCTCCTACCAATATGATTCCACTAACTACCAGAATAAACAGTAGTTTGCTTTTTTTCCACAGCTCCAAATACAATCGAAATAATTTCATTTAACAAAACATATGTACAGCCTCTAAACCAGAACCAACGAACCATTGCATGAGAATAATATTTAATGCACAGATTTTATAAAAATCATAAATCTAAAACCACCCAGAGTTTAAAATTTCAATAATCCAACCTAAATTCACAACCTATAATCACTAATTTAAAAAACGCAATTTTATAAAATGAAAAAGATATACTATCTCTCTACTTGTTCCACCTGTATTCGAATTTTAAATGAACTGGACGGATTGCTTTCAGAATTTGAATTACAGGACATTAAGAATGAAAAAATTACCCCGAATCAAATCGAAGAAATGCATGCCTTATCGGGAAGCTATGAATCTTTATTCAGTCGCAGGGCAATGAAATACAAATCACTGGGGCTGGGAGCTAAAAATCTATCGGAAGATGATTACAAAAACTACATTTTAGAGGAATATACTTTTTTGAAAAGACCGATTTTTGTAATTGGAGATAAAATTTTCGTTGGTAACTCCGCCAAAACCGTAGAAGCTATAAAATCCGAGTTGACTAATAATTAACATTTCTTGATCAATACTCAAATTATCCTTTGTTTTTGACAAGCCTGGCAGGGACATTGCTTTGAAAATTTCAACAATAAAATCTACAATCAGAAAATAAAACCTTCCTGATATCATCATTTTATCCAAAATAACAGACCTTAACCTACTAAAAAGAAAAAGATGAAAAAGAACGTTACCTTGTTTTTAGCACTGTCTCTTGTGTCATTTTTACTCAGAGCTCAGAATGAACAATTCCTGATACAACCATACCTTCAGGATGCCGAACCAAATTCGATCAAAATCATGTGGCAAACTGATAAAGGTGAAGAAAGCATTGTAGAATGGGGGCTTACTCCTAAGCTCGGCAAAAAGGACAAAGGAACAGCTTTTGATGTCAACTTCGATGAATCCCGCATTCATGAAGTTGAAATAACCGGATTGAAAAGGTTTACTGCATACTATTACAGAGTGAAAACAGGCAAAGCTGTTTCCGATATATTTCAATTTAAAACACCACCCTTTTCAAGCGATAAAAAATCATTCAGGCTTGTTGCTATGAGCGACATGCAAAGGGACTGGCAAAACCCTGATAAATTTCATGAGGTGGTAAACGAAGGTGTATTGTCTTACCTGAAAAAAGAACTAAATGACAGCCTGGTTGACAATCTCGCATTGGTTATGATCCCGGGAGATCTGGTTCAAAGCGGACCGAATTACGCTCAATGGAAAAATGAATTTTTCAATCCGGCTGAGAAGCTTTTTAGCAATGTCCCTGTTTATCCTGTACCTGGAAATCACGAAAGAAATTCAATCTACTATTTTAAGTATTTCAGTTTACCTGAAAATGGCACACCTGCCTATGCCGAACACTGGTGGTTTAAAGATTACGGAAATGTAAGAATCATTGGCCTGGATTCTAATGATGAAGGATATCAGGACAAGTACCAATTGCAATGGCTCAAAGAAGTATTGGAGAAAACAGCCAAAATGGAAAATATTGATTTTGTCTTCGTGCAACTGCACCACCCATACAAATCAGAATTATGGATACCGGGAGAAGAAGACTTTACCGGCAAAGTAGTGGAAGCCATGGAAAAATTCAGCACTGAGACGGGAAAGCCCAGCATACACTTTTTTGGGCACACTCACGGATACTCCAGAGGCCAATCCAAAGACCACAAGCATTTGTGGGTAAACGTGGCATCAGCTGGAGGTGCGATAGACAATTGGGGAGAGTTTGAAGGCAGAGATTACGATGAGTTTACAGTAACTCAGGATGAATATGGTTTTGTCATGGTAGAGGTTGATCCCAATGGTGGAGATCCGAAATTTACCTTAAAAAGAATCAGCAGAGGAAACGAAGAACTTCAAAGAGAAAACGAAGTAAGAGATGTCATTACCATCTGGAAAAATGACAAAAAACCTAATACTCCCAAACCTTTGTCTCCTTCCTCTAAAGAGCAGGTTGCATTTACAGGTGCTGTATTAAAAGCCGGAACTTTTAGTAGTAAATATGAAGGTACAACTCATGCCGCATCTCACTGGCAGATATCTACTTCCGAGGATTTTTCAAAACCCGCATTCGATAGTTGGAAACAAAGTGAAAACTGGTATTACAAAGAAAACAGGCAAAAAGATGATGATTTGACTGATGAAAAAACGCCACGATTGAGTCCGAATACTACTTACTTCTGGAGGGTTCGTTACCGCGACCAATACCTCAATTGGAGCGAATGGTCTGAAATAGCTTCTTTCACTACCACAGAAAAATAAGCCTAATTATTTGCAAACAGGCTGTCTTTTTGATACAGTCTGTTTGCTTTTACAGAAGCATATCATACTGTCATTGAAAACAACTGCACTTCCGGTTTGCTCCTCTTTAGCCTTAAATCAAATACCATACAAACATTTCGGACAAATGCCCTTCCCAGCGGAGTAACGAACAAATCAGTTCCCTGAAGATAGATAATACCATCATTTTCCAGTTCCTGCAATTGGCTCGATATAGTCTGATCATTCATCAACTGACCAGGCAATACCGCTTGAAACCGGCACATGATATCCAAAATAAGTTGACGGATTTCCAAATCTTCTTCGCCCAGTATATGTCCTTTCAGTAGAGGCAATTGATTATTATTTACACTTTCCAGATAACCATCTATGTCTTTTATATTTTGACTAAACCCATACCAGGAATCACTAATAGATGACACTCCCAGCCCAATTAGCGTTTTTGATACAAAAGGAACATATCCCATAAAATTGCGATGCAACGAATTGGATTTCACAGCATCAAGCAGTTCATCACCAGGCCGTCCAAAATGATCCATACCTATTTCCATATATCCAGAATTCATAAGCATTTCCCTACCCAAATCGTAAAAAGATCTTTTTTCATCTTCTTTCGGTAAATCTGATTCTGAGAATCTCCTCTGACCCGTTCCCTTGATCCAGGGCACATGAGCATAACTATAGTACGCTATCCTGTCCGGATTCAACTCCATTACCTTCTCAAAGGTACTGCGGATAGTATCTTTGGTTTGAAAAGGCAATCCATAGATCACATCATAATTTATGGATTTGTAACCGATTTCACGGGCATTGTCCGTCACTTCTTTCACAAGATCAAAAGACTGCATTCTATTGATCATAAATTGCACCTTGGGGTCAAAATCCTGAATTCCCAGGCTAAGCCTGTCAAAACCCAAATCAAATAAAGTCTGTAGATGTTTTTCCGATGTATTTACCGGGTTTGCTTCAAAAGCAAATGAAGAATTAAAATGACGGCCAGCATGTTTCAATAGTCCCTCAATCAGAATTTGTAAATTCTCAGGATTGAAAAATGTAGGTGTGCCTCCCCCCAGGTGAATTTCTTTGATAACAGGCCGCTTATCAAAAAGCTTAAGGTACAATTCCCATTCTTTCAACAAACCCTCTATATATGGCCTTTCAACTGCGTGATTTTTCGTAATCCGCTTATTACATCCGCAAAAAGTACACAGACTCTCGCAATATGGCAGGTGTATATATAGACTCAATTCATTACCAAAATCCGATGTGGATTTTAAAACTGAAGATGTCCAGGCACTGGTGTTATAAGTTTCTTCATTCCAATAAGGCACAGTAGGATAGCTGGTATATCTCGGACCCGGAACATTGTATTTTCCTAATAGTTGAATGTAATTGTTCATAAAATTTACAGCCTGTATTAAACATATCAATAACAGTTACAAAGGTGGGTGTAGAGGGCTTTATTGATATTGAGTTATATCAGCCATTTACATGAAAAAAATCATGCATAGTAAATTTCAAAAACTAACCGGATATAAAAGAAAAAACCCTTATATTACTCATACAAGGGTTTGGTAGCGAAGACGGGAGTTGAACCCGTGACCTCAGGGTTATGAATCCTGCGCTCTAACCAACTGAGCTACCTCGCCAAAAGAGGTGCAAAGTTAAGCACAATGAAATTTAATTTGCCAAAAGAAATAAAAATCTTTTGGCTCATTTTTCAAAAAATTCTGTACATTGGTTTTTTATTAAATGAAGGCAATATGAGCAAGTTTGAATATACAGGAGAGTTTGAATTCCGAGCGTCGAAAAAGATGCTATACCCATACCTTTCGTCAGCAAGCGGATTGGCGCAATGGTTTGCTGATGATGTCAATATAGACGAAGACAAAATACTGACCGTAATATGGGATGGGGAAGAAAACAAGGCTAAAATGGTAGCTCACCGCACCAACAGCCTGGTTAAAATTGAGTTTATCCCGAATGACCCCAGCGACGATGATCCTAACTATGTAGAATTTAAAATTGATATGAATGAGTTGACTCAGGCAGTCTTCGTGAGGGTAACAGATTATTCGGAAATGGATGATCTGGACGAACTTGGCGAAATCTGGGAAAACCTGATGCACAAACTCAAAGAGATCGTTGGGGGATAATTTCCTTCGCCCTTGCATCTATTCAAAAAAACAATTCAGGAAATAACACCTCATTTAAGGTCTTGATCAGAATCTGTCATTATCACTATACCCTTTTTGGTTCAAAACTTAAATCCCCACTTTGTCATATTATAAATAACCTCACATTGGGTTTCTACAAAAAATTCGTATTCGTCATCTGTAGGTCTAAGATTTTGGTTTGAATTTGCTGTAAAGCACTCAAATATATTGTTTTGTGGAACCAACAAAAAAGACACAAAAAAACCATCCCTAAAAAAGGGATGGCTTTCTATTCAACTTACACTACAAAATTTTTATTGCACCTTAGTCACTGCATTGGCGTCAAGTATGACAGCAGTTTGCGCAAGGGTACGTCCGTTGATTGATGCTCCATTGAGGAAAGTAATCCCGGTCTTCGAAAGTATATTTCCTTCAAAATGTGAATTTGCTCCAAATGTAGCCTCGCCTGCTACTTGCCAGAAAATGTTTTTGGCCTGAGCACCTCCATTCAAAGTAACATTGATCGCTGTGCTTTGAGATAAGTCACCTGATATCTGAAAAATCCAAACGTCATCAGCACCACCTGTAAGGGTAACATCTGAAGGGATAGTCACGGTAGAAGTCCACTTATATAAACCAGCAGACAATGTCATTCCGCCAATGTTCCCTGTCCCTAATTCAAGGAATTCTGGTGTTGGCCTTCCTGCTGCATCATTATAGGCAGTGATCATATCATTTACCGCAGTAGTTAAATTAATAGGGGTAGGATCTGCCATGTCGGCGGCATATACATTACCAGTTACTTGAGCTGAGGTGGCATAACCTGTAGCATCGGTTAAAGACAAACCGGTGATGTATGAAGTAGCTGCCGGGCTCAATCCCAAATGTCCTGTAATAGCAGAAGTGGAGCTGTTGTTGATAGCCGTCTTGGCAAGGATCACATAATTACTTGCTTCGCCTAAATTTACCACTGCAAGTGTTGCTGTTACATTACTTGTAGTAAAGTTCCAGGTGGTGGCAGTAGCCAATCCATTTCCTGATAAGTCCTGAGCTCCTGTTGTAATCTCAGCAGTATAAACCGTATTAGATTCAAGAATGGTAGTAGAGGTGAAAGTTGCTGTATTGTCTGCATAAGCCACTACACCTGCTACAGGAGTCGTGCCTTTCTTTAAAGTAAACGTTGTAGCATTGATGGTTTCAAGATTCATCGATTCATTAAACATAATAGACACTGTTTTGTTCCGTGCAACCCCTGTAGCATCGCTTAGAGGAGAAGTCGAATTGATAAATGGTGCTGCGTCATCCAACGTAGTAAAACTCCAGGTGGTGGCAGTAGCTAATCCATTTTGAAATAAATCCTGAACTCCTGTTGTAATCGTGGCGGTGTAGGTAGTCTTAGATTCAAGATTTGCGTCAGCTGTAAATGTAGCAGTATTGTCTGCATAAGATACAGTACCAGCAACAGCTGTGATTCCTTGAACCAAAGTAAATGTTGTGGCACTGATGGTTGCAGGATCCATAGGTTCGTTAAATACGACTGACACTGTCTTGTCTCTGGCTACTCCTGTAGCGTCGCTTAATGGATCTTTAGAACTGACAACAGGTGCTTCATTGTCAACGACAGCTACTGTGGTGAAAGTAATCGTAAAGTCATTTTCCAAAGCGACTCCAAGTGCACTCTCAGCACCAGTGTTGACCGTAGCAGTATATTCTGTGCTGTTTGCCAGTTCAGCAGTTGGGGTCATTGTTACCTTATTATTGTCATAAGCCACTGCGGTAGCTATCTCTGTGGTTCCTTCCATTAAGACAACCGTAGTACTGTTCATGGTTTGAGGATCCATGGCAGCTAAAAAATTGAATTCAATTGTGGAGGCAATGGCAATTCCGGTAGCATCATCAACTGGAGTGGACGATACTATTGTTGGTGCTACTATTACTTGGTCTTCGTCCTTGCCACAGCCAAGAAATACCAAAACAGGAAATACCGCAAGTACGAATACTGAATTTTTAATTTTCATAATTTATCTGGTTTAAATTCTATTGCTAACTGAAGTGCGATTAATATGCCACTAGCTGATATTATATTCAACCACCTGCTGGTCAGCTCTTTGAATTAATTGCAGAATGGGTGTTTTTCTCATTACGGGAAAATGACACTCGTTATGGGAAGTCTACAAGTGCTCGAAACTCGTTAATCTGTCTGTTTGGAAGGTGATGGTATTTCCCATAAAGCATAATTATTAATGCAATACAAAGATGAGGCTATCAAAAGCATTACAGTTACACACTAAAACTTAATAGTTACATATATCACTTGTTTCACCTTATGGGTGAAGGCGGTAGAAGAGGAGTTCTCACCCTAATTGATCAAAGATTTTCCAGATTGCCCAGTCGCTTTTGTTTCAACTGTTTGTAAAAAGAGGGAGATAGTCCGGTGACTTTCTTAAATTGATTGGAGAGGTGGGCCACACTGCTGTAATGAAGCTTGTACGATATTTCTGTCAGGTTGAGTTCGTCGTACAGCAAAAGTTCTTTTACATACTCAATCTTGTGCATAATGATGAATTGCTGAATGGTAATCCCCTTCACTTCGGAAAAAATATTGGAGAGGTAGGTATAATCATAACCTAGTTTTTCGCTGATAAAATTTGAATAATTCACCTGAGGGATATTGTCTGAGTAGTGGATCATCTCGATGATCACATTCTTTATCTTGTCAATCAAGATACTGCGTTTGTCATCCAAAAGCTCCAAACCTGATTTGAGCAGATTTACCTTTAGCTTATCATACTGTTCTTGTGTTATGTCTTCCAAAATCTCCACCTTACCCAAATCAACAATAACATAGTGAATACCCAATTTTTTAAGCTCAGCCTTCACCACCATCTTACATCTGATGGTGACCATATACTTGATGTAAAGCTTCATAAACGTAAGGTAAGAAATGTCAATCACCACATGAGTCAACAAAAATACTGATTTTATTGATCACAGGCCTATATATAATTTCTTTAAGGGATATTCTTATTTCTCTGGACTTAACATCTTTTGATACTTTACCATAATAACTCCACAAATAGTTGTTATTTTTATCGGACGGCAAATACTGATCCGGTCTTTAGTGGAAGATTAGGTATTGCCATAAGTCAGGTATGTTGCACAGTGCGTCATATTCAAATGTTGTGCTTCATGCTGCTATGAATTGACATTATCTGGACAAATCTTGCTTTGGCTATCGTTACTAAATATTGAAAATGGATAAAATTGAAAAGGGTTCTGAATGGCGAAAGTGGGATTTACATTTTCACACACCATCTTCATATGATTACGGAGACAAGTCTGTTACTAATCAAGAAATCATAGATGTATTGGCAAATCATTCAATTTCTGTAGTTGCAATTACTGATCATCATCATATCGACATTTCTAGAATTCGGGAATTGCAAGTTTTGGGCTTATTAAAAGGGATTACAGTTTTACCAGGGATTGAATTTTTATCAGATGCAAAAGGAAAAGCTCCTGTCCATTTTATCGGTATCTTCTCAGAAAACTGTAACCTTGAATACGTTTGGGGACAGATCGAAAACAGGACCAGCATCTCGAAAATTAAAGGTGAGAATAAAAAGCACAATGAGGTTTACTGTCATCTCGATAACACCATCGACCTGATTCACGAGTTGGGAGGATTGGCAACTATTCATGCTGGAGACAAATCCAACAGCATCGAAAATATTACGCATTCATTGGCTCATGGAGAGGCTCAAAAGACTGAGATTGCTGAAAAAATAGACTTCTATGAGCTTGGCAAAGTAGATGATAAACAGGGGTATGTTGATTTAGTATTTCCTGCTATCAAAAAGCACATTCCAATGATAATATGCTCAGACAACCATAATATCAAAAAATATATCCTCAAGGAAAACTGTTGGATTAAGGCCGACAATACTTTTGAAGGATTAAAGCAAGTTGTTTATGAACCGAAGCAGAGGGTTAGAATTCAAGCATTAAAGCCACATCAAAAAGCGGGTTATCAAACAATCGAATCTGTGAAAGTAACTCACAGTAGTTTCCATCCCCAAACAATTTATTTCAATCAAAATCTAAATTCCATAATTGGAGGACGGTCAACAGGCAAATCAATATTACTTGGCTCAATAGCGAAAAGGTTGAAGTGTGATAAAGATGTTAAAACAGACAACATAGATTATTCGAATTTTGTCAACGAAGTAACCGAAAACATAACAGTTACTTGGAAGGACGGAACCGTGAATGATAACCGTGACATTGAATATTTTCCTCAAAGCTACATGTACAGCTTGGCTAAAAACAAAAACAAGGAGCTTGACAGGCTAATTGAGGGAATTATCAAGCAAGACCATGCTAAAAATCAATTAATCTCAAATTACGAGACCTTTAGTAGTGAAAACAATACTGAAATCACAAATAAGGTCAATAAGGTATTTCAATTGATCGAAGAGCTAAACAAAAGGAAATCCTTACTCAAAGAAAAAGGGGATAAAAAGGGAATAGAAGCCGAAATTGAAATTTTAAATAAGGAATTACAAGAGTTAAAAGGCAAATCAGAAATCTCGGAGATCGACCTAGAAAAGTACTCGGAATTCAAAAGTGATAAAGATGAGCTATCAAAGTCAAACCAATTCTTTGATGACGAAATTTCTCGGATTGAGAATCTCAAAGAGAGATTTTTTATAACCAAGGAAATAGATTTTGATTTAGTATTTCTAGTATCCGACTAACTTTGAGAAGTTCAATAACAGTTAGTTTAGGTTGAAATTAAGGAGATTTTCCAAGATTTTCAAAAATACCCCCCTGTTTACTGTTAAATAAGTTTAGTTGCATTATTTGAATAGTCCTTTCCTGAGCTACCGGAGCATTTCTTTTGAGTAATTTAATCAGTGACAGATACGATCCAAGGTTATTTGAAGCCATCGAAACAATTGTGATGAACAATTCACATTCTTTGACTTGTCGGTGAATGACCGTAAAGATTAAATTGGCTATTAATGCCACCCACACCTGTGTTTTGATTCCTTCGGGGCTGTCCGAGAAAAACCAGCCCAATTCAAAGTTCTGTTTGATTTGCTTGAACAATACTTCAATATTCCACCTGTGTTTATAGAGCTGGATAATGGTATAGACATCATAGTCGAACATATTGGAAACAAACTTCAATATGTTTCCTGATGCAGGATCTTTGTATGTAATCAAACGGGCCTTTAGGATAGTTTCTTTGGTTTTTAACTGGATTTCAAGGTCAGAAATGACCCCTCCCCGAGCATATTGAGTAATGTGGTTGGGCTGTCCGGATAAAACTTCATAGTCCGCATTTTCATTCAGTCGGGTTACATAGAAAACACCTTGCCCTGTCCATTCTTGCCACACCTTGTAGCTTACATACCCTTTGTCAAAAACATAAATAGTCCCTGATCTGGGGTTCAGCTGTCCGAGGAATGTTTTATCGTTACACGCAGCTTCGCTCAAAGAAATTAAATCAGGTGCAAAACCTGATAAAGGCATTTTGGCATGTACTTTCAAACCACCCTTCTTTTTACCATTTAAAGAATTGCGCCCTGCCCCTTTAAACACTTCTACAAACATACTCACCGTAGAAGAATCAAAAATCTCAACTTTAGAAGGGTCAACCTCTCCTCCAATAAACATAGTAATGTACCCCTTGACAGATATGGTTCATAGTGCTTGTATAAGCTATTGTATATACTGCCAAATACATCACTGCAACGGTTAATGTTTGCATCGCTTAACGTGCTGGTGGCAGGAAGCTTCTCTATACCCAAATAGCACAATTTGCCTTCAAGGAAAAGTAGGGCTTTGCATAAATTGCGAAGAGAATGGCATCTGGAAATTACCCCATAGAATAAAAATACCAATTGACGATAGGTCGTCATCACTTTGTAATAGTGATCTGATTGGTGCTCTTTCACACATTGCTCAACCAAATTAAATGGTATGAAAGAAAGAAGTTGGCAAATAACTGGTTGACCTGATAAATTTGTACTTTTAACCATGATGTTTCAGTGGTGAGAAACTCAAACATCATCATATTGGTGGAGGTTTCCTCCACCAATTGTACTTTTCTTATATTAATACTGATAACATAGCTTTTAATCGGATACCAGTATTATTAAATCATTAATTACTAAAATATTTGAACAAATTATTACTCAATTGGGTTCTGAGTAATTAAATTTAAATCCATGAGTGAACTGCATATTACTGAAGATTTGTCTGAAAAGTTCCCGTTTCAAGATCGTGACGTGAGTTGGCTTGCTTTTAACCGACGGGTTTTGATGGAAGCAAAAGACAAGTCTAATCCTATATTCGAGCGGCTTAGGTTTTTGGCTATATATTCTTCCAATCAGGATGAATTTTTCAGGGTAAGGGTAGCAGATATCAGGCAGTTGGTAGAAATCAATAAGAGAAAAATCAATGCCGCTATCGACGTAGAGCCTGAGCGTGTACTCAAAGAAGTACATAGTATTATTCGTACTCAAATGGACGAGTATGGGGATACCTTAAGAAATGGGGTGCTCAAAGACCTGGAAAAGGAGGGGGTTTTTATATGCGATTATCGGGATTTGAATGAGAAGCAAAAGGCTGAATGCTTGTTTTATTTTAAGACCAAAGTTCTGGCATTTATACAACCATTTTTTTTTAGTACAGCAAATCGTGAACGCTTTCTCAATAATAGAGAACTGTACTATGTATTGCGCCTTAAAGATGTTTTTTCAGGACGTATTGAATATGCATATCTCAATATTCCTTCCGATAAGTTGTCAAGGTTTTTTGAAGTTCCTGCCCGAAAGGGGAGACATATTTTTGTGTATTTGGATGATATAGTTCAAATGCATCTGGACTTTATATTTCCAGACTTTGAAATACTGGAATGTAGGGCTGTGAAACTGAATAAAGACGCTGATTTGCATATTGAAGATGAATACAGCGGAGATTTGGTGAGCAAGATTCAAAAGCAGATAAGTAAAAGAAACCTGGGTACACCTTCCAGGTTTTTGTATGACTCGGCTATTTCCACAGAGCTTTTGGAGTTTATTACCGAAGCTTTTAATCTATCGCCGGATGATATGGTGCCCGGTGGGTCTCATCACAATTTGATGGATTTCTTTGGATTGCCCAATCCGATAGGAGCCAGATTAGAATTCCCTAAATTGACACCTTTGCGCCATTATAAAATTGAAACACACAGGTCGATTTTTTCTGCTATAGATGATTCCGATCAGCTACTGCATTTTCCCTATCATTCTTACAATTATATTCTTCAGTTTTTCAACCAGGCAGCTATTGATCCCCATGTAAAGCAGGTAAAAGTTGCTTTTTACAGAATGGCTAAAAACTCCATAATAGGAGAATCACTGATCAGTGCTGCCAAAAATGGAAAAGAAGTTACTGTTTTCATGGAACTTAAGGCACGGTTTGATGAAGCCAATAACCTGATGTGGGCTGAAAAGATGCAGGATGCCGGAGTAAAGGTGATTTACAGTATTCCGGGGCTGAAAGTACATGCAAAAGTGGCATTGGTGAGAAAGAAAATGGAGGACGGTTCAATTCGGAATTATTCATTTCTGGGAACTGGAAACCTGAATGAAGATACGGCAAGAATCTATTCCGACCAGGGATTGCTAACCTGCCATAAAAAAATAGGAGAAGAACTCAATGATTTGTTCAATTACCTTTACCGCAGAAAACCACCCAAGCCTTTTAAACATTTGTTTGTTTCTCAATTCAATATTATCGACAACCTGAAGAGGCTTATTGATAGAGAAATCAGCCATGTGAAAAAAGGCAAGAAAGGAAAAATCGTAATAAAACTCAATAACCTTCAGGAAAGGGTGATGATCGAAAAGTTATATGAAGCGAGTCAGGCTGGTGTGCAGATAGAAATGATAGTCAGGAGTGTGTGCTGTTTGGTGCCGGGTGTGCCGGGAATCAGTGAAAATATTACAGTTAGGAGAATCGTTGATCGGTTTTTGGAGCACTCCAGGATGTTTTTATTTCATAACAATGGAGCTGAGGAGGTATTTATGGGATCGGCGGATTGGATGAAAAGAAACCTTAGGAGCAGAATTGAAGTCATATTCCCTGTTTACAATAAAGACCTCAAACGTCAAATCAAAGATTTGCTGGAGGTGCAATTTGCAGACAATGTAAAGGCTGTAATGATTGGCCAGAACAACGACAACATACCTATCCCAATATCAGAAGAAGAGCCAAGAGTACAGGCACAACTGGCTTCTTATGACTTGGTAAAAGCATGGGAAGGTGTAAAATAAAGAACCTTTATTAACGAATTAAATGGCTACAGGAATTAATGTTTCCGGAAGCTGGTCAGGAGTATATTCTCCCGGTTTGTTCTTTTTCATGTATTTTTTCATCCTCAAAAAGAGCATGATACTCATGAAAATACCTAACGCTCCAAAAATTATTTGTCCACCTATCAACATCACAATACTCACAATAGGGAAAAGAATGCCTGCGATTATGAAAACAGCCATACTTGCAAAATAGCCCACGGAACTAATACCTTTTTTGTATTTGATACCCAAGTCTGATGCATTCAATATTTTATGCAATCCATTTATAAAATTAGAATAGTCAGCACTTCTGTCTTCAAAATTTGCGATACCTGCATAGTGCTGCGATTTGAACAAAAGGTTGCTTCCGTTTTTAAGCTTGAGGTCACATTGATAAAACGAATTGTGTTTGGTAGAAACAAAAGAGAGGTTCACCTGAAGTATGTCAGCATACTTGACTAATGAGACAACCCCATCATGGTCTGTAATTTTAATTCCATCCTGAGTAAGCTCGTAAGATTTTTCCTTTTCAAATGCCGATTTTCTGTATGCGTAGTTCATTTTTTATAGTGTTAGGTTTTCTTTGTTCAAAAGAAAGCCGTTTCACAGTGATTTAGAATACCCTCAAGATGGTATTTTGAGCAAATCTTAGAGACTGTCTCACAAGGGCTGGTTTCTTTTTTATCAAGAAGTACTTAGGCAAGTATCTTCAGAAGATGCACAAAGATGCTGCTAAAACTAGGACAAGCGTAGATAATTGAAGTAAGCTATTTAAATCCTTTGCAAGGTATTGGCAAAACTAATTTGGTAACACTATCCATCTTCAGTATTTTAGACACACAATAGCTCTTGAATCTTTTTTACAACAGAAATTACTATGAAACTACCCTTAATTTTTTGTTCATGCATTTTACTTGGTTCCCTATGCTTTGGTCAGGCCAATTATGATGAAGCCAAGGTGCCAGACTACACTTTACCGTCATTGATGATTTCTCAAGAAGGAAAAAAGATTAGCAATATAGACGACTGGCAAAATATACGCAGACCTGAACTGCTATCCCTTTTTGAACAAAATGTTTATGGTAAGATTCCGGATTTTAAATATGAGATGGATTTTAAAGTTGGAAAGATCGATAAGAAGGCACTGTCAGGTAAAGCCTATGCAAAAGAAGTGGTTGTAAGTTTTTACAATGAAAGGGATACGGTGGATATGACCATCATGATTTTTTTACCTGCGAAAAGTAAAAAGGCTGTCCCTCTTTTCCTTGGGTACAATTTCTATGGCAATCAAAGCATTCATCCTTATCCTGAGATCACTATTTCTGAAAGTTATGTAAACAACAGCACCAAATTGGGAGTGACTGGTAACAAGGTAGATGAATCAAGCCGTGGCATGCGCTCAAGCAGGTGGGCTGTTGAGCGGATTTTGGAAAGGGGCTATGGACTGGCAGTCATTCACTATGCCGATGTTGATCCAGACTTTGATGATGGATTTAAAAATGGTATCCACCGACTGGTAGATGAAGAGTCAGCTAAAAACTGGCCGTCTATTTCCGCCTGGGCATGGGGACTGTCCCGGGCTCTGGACTATATAGAAACTGATTCTAAAATTGATGAAAAGAGAATTGCAGTATTCGGCCATTCCAGATTAGGTAAAACATCCCTTTGGGCAGGGGCGTTGGATCAGAGGTTTGCATTGGTGATATCCAATGACTCTGGTTGCGGAGGTGCGGCATTGTCCAAAAGGCAATTTGGTGAAACCGTTCAGGTAATCAACACGGCTTTTCCGCACTGGTTCAATAGTAAATTTAAGGAGTACAACAGCAATGAAGCAAACTTACCCATCGACCAACACATGCTCATCGCATTGATGGCTCCACGACCCGTATATGTAGCCAGTGCGGTAGATGACCGATGGGCAGATCCCAGGGGTGAGTTTCTTTCCATATATCATGCCAGTAAGGCATTCAAGCTGTATGGTGGTGACGTGATGACCTCCGACGAAATGCCGGAAATAGATTCTCCGGTAATCAGAGGCAAGCAGGCTTATCACATTCGCACCGGAGGGCATGATGTAACTTCGTTCGATTGGGAAAAGTACATGGATTTTGCAGATATCCATTTAAAAAAGCTCTAAACAGTATTGTTGAGCACTTAAAAACAAAACCTCTTTACCGTATAGTAACCATAGCAGTCACGCTATGTAAAATGCCTCCTTGTCATCCCAACTTTTGAGGCCATGTCTACCGAGGTAGAGATCTTTTTTGATTATTTGGGCAGTAAGAAAGATTTCTCCTTCGTCGAAAAGACAAAATAGCCTAAACTGACAGCAATAGCATCAATTGTGGTATTTTTTAGCATGACAGTCTGAACCCTTGAGCAGACCCCTGTATAACTTGACGGTAGTCATGTGGGGATAGTAGATTAAATGCGATTGTTCTGCCTTGAACAGTGTTGTAGTGTATTCAATTGAGGCTACTGTAGGCTTTTTTGTAGTTCATAGGATTAGTTCCCGTCGTTTCTTTGAACTTCCGATTGAAATGCGATAGAGTTTGATAACCACATTCGTAGGCTATCTGTGTGATAGAGGCATCTTTGTTGAGTAGCAATTTGCAGGCTTGGCCGATACGAAGTTCTGTAACAAAATCTGAGAAGGTTTTGTTAGTCCTTGCTTTAAAATACCTGCTAAAGGATGTTGGTGACAGGTTGGCCAGAGAAGCCGCATCATTCAACAATATATTTCCCTTGTAATTATTGAGAATAAAATCATGTACGTTGCGCATGCGTTCAGAGTCAGAATTGGTGACAGTGTTTAGGTACCCGGCTTTGTTGATGTACTTTACTTCTGTAGAATCGGCTATTATATTTAATATTTGCAATAAAGTGAGTACCCCGTCAAATCCATCCTGTTTTAGCAAGGCTTTCATTTTTTTCAAAATAAAGTTTTTGGTATGCCCTGTTACTTCCAATCCTCTATTTGCCCGTTGGAACAGTTCCCTGATACCGCTCATTTCTTCTTTGTTTAGAAATGAATCTCCCATGAAATTGTCAGAAAAATAGATGACAATACCATGTGTCTGTAAGTCATGGTTTTCGAAATAAGCTTCATCGCTTCTCCATACGTGCGGAAGATTTGACCCTGTAAAAACCATATCACCAGCTTCAAAATGACTGATGTCATTTCCGATAAAACGGGTGCCTGTTCCTTTCAGTACCACAAAGAGTTGGTATTCGTGATGAAAGTGCCAATTGGGATCGAAATAAGCGTCCTTCAACTCTTGAATGAGAAAAGTTTTGGATTCTGGGATAGCAGATTTTTGTATTGGCTGTTTCATTTTGTGACGAATATAACTAACAAGCCGCTATATTTATATTAATGTGGTATAAAACAGTCAAAGTTGGCAATAATAAAGAAAGGTATATACGTGAATGTTTTGCTATTTTGTAATACGCTATACACATAATCATTACTCAATGAAACAAATCAACTTAAAATCCAAAATAATGAATGCATCTATGGGGATGTATTTTCGGCATGCTACGCTATGTCTTTTCTTGTTAGGACTGCTGTCTTGTGGCGGGGACAATAGCAAGAGTGTCAACGAAAGCCCAAATGTCCAAATACTGTTTTTAGGACATGACAGTGAACACCACAATTCAGAGCGATACATGCCGATGTTGGCTTCAGCCTTGGTGAAGAGTGGTATCCAATTCACTTACACTTCTAATCCGGATGACCTCAATAAGGATAATCTGACAAAATTCGACGGATTGGCTGTTTATGCCAATATTGATGAAATAACCCCAGAACAGGAAAAAGCAATGCTTGAGTTTGTTGGTTCGGGCAAAGGACTGATTCCAATCCATTGTGCTTCTTATTGCTTTCGAAATTCGAAGGAGTATGTAGAAATAGTTGGAGGTCAGTTCAAAAAACATGGGAAAGGTACATTTACCGCCAATCTTACTTCCTCGGGAAAAGAAATGCTGAAAGGCTTCAATGAATTTGAAACATGGGATGAAACATATGTGCATCAAAACATAAACCCTTCCATCGACATATTAATGGAAAGAAAAGATGGGGATCATGTAGAACCATGGACCTGGACGAATAGATATAAAAATGGCAGAATGTTTTACACTGCATACGGCCATGATGACAGGACGTGGAGTAACCCTGGATTTCATGATTTGATGAAGCGGGGCATATTGTGGGCAGTAGGGGACAAAGTAGCAGGAAAAGTAGCTAAACTGAGTTTTCCTCAACCAAAATATACTGAAGCCAAAATTCCCAATTATGAAAAGAGAGATCCACCGTTGCAACTTCAGCAAGCATTGTCTCCGGAGGAGTCCATGCAATTGACTCAGGTGCCTATTGGTTTTGAATTGGAGTTATTTGCAGCCGAACCTGATATTATCAATCCGATAGCTATAGCATGGGATGAAAAAGGTAGGCTTTGGGTCATAGAAACGGTAGATTATCCCAATACAGTTAGATCTGATGATGGCATGGGAGACGACAGAATCAAGATTTGTGAAGATACTGATGGAGATGGCAAGGCAGATAAGTTTACTGTATTTGCTGAAGGATTGAATATACCCACCAGTCTTGTATTTGCCAATGGTGGCATCATTGTTTCTCAGGCACCACATTTTTTATTTTTAAAAGATATCAATGGGGATGACAAAGCCGATGTGCGCAAAACACTCATTACAGGTTGGGGTACTTTCGATACCCATGCCGGACCGTCCAATTTAAAATATGGGTTTGACAACAAAATATGGGGAACTGTGGGATACTCCAGTTACGATGGTGTAGTGGATGGAACGCCTACCAAGTTCAGACAAGGGATTTTCAGTTTCAATAGAGATGGATCTGGCTTGCAGCAATTGACCAAAACAAGTAATAACACCTGGGGGCTTGGTTTTTCAGAAAACTTTGATGTGTTTGCATCTACGGCCAACAATACGCACAGTGTATTTATGGGCATCCCAAACAAATACCTTGCAGGAGTCAAAGGTCTGTCTGACAATGGAAGTAAGAAAATAGACGGGCATTACGCTTTTCACCCTATCTCCAACGAGGTGAGGCAAGTGGATGTATTTGGAGGATTTACAGCTGCTGCCGGGCACAATCTATATACAGCAAGAAGCTTCCCATCAAATTATTGGAATAGGGTAGCCCTGGTTTGTGAACCGACGGGCAGGTTGATTCACAATGCTATTTTGGAAGAGGACGGAGCTGGGTTCAAAGAAAAGGACGGATGGAATCTGATTGCCAGCAACGACAACTGGTTTGGTCCGGTGCATGCAGAAGTTGGTCCTGATGGAGCCGTATGGATTGCCGATTGGTACAATTTCATCATCCAGCACAACCCTACTCCTCCGGGATTTGAAAATGGAGCAGGAAACGCTCATATCAATCCACTCAGAGATAAAAAACATGGTAGAATTTATAGGTTGGTTTACAAAGGGGCTAAATCTTACAGGAAACTTTCATTGTCCATTGATGACACTGATGGATTGATAGTTGCCCTTCAAAATGACAATTTGTTTTGGAGACTGACCGCACAAAGATTGTTGGTAGAAAGGAATAAAAAGGATGTGGTTTCTGATTTATTGGCTTTGATTAATGACAAGTCGGTGGATGATATTGGAATCAATCCAGGGGCGATCCACGCACTTTGGACACTACATGGGTTGGGTATATTGGCAGACCCGATGGCAGAAGATGTATCCAATACCGTTGTTAGAGCTTTGAAGCACCCATCTGCCGGAGTGAGAAAGGCAGCAGTGCAGGTATTACCAAAAGCTGAGTGGGCAAGTCTGGCAATTCAATCTTCAGGGATCTTAAAAGACAAAAACAAAAACACACAGTTAGCGGCCATTTTGGTGATATCAGAAATGCCTCAATCCGATGGAATAGGCGAAATGCTTTTTGCACTTGGGCGAAACAAGGAAATAGAGCGAGATGAATGGTTGTCTCAGGCACTTTACATTGCCGCATCCAAACATAAGGCGGGGTTTCTACAGGCAGTGAAGCAAATGCAGCCAGCTATGGTGGAAGAGGTGCTTAATGAATCTCAGAACAAGCCTCAGGAACGATGGGAAGCTGACCTGGATATTTCCGATTGGAAGGAAATTAAAGTTCCCGGCTATTGGGAAGAAACAGAAATCGGCAATGTAGATGGCATCATCTGGTTTAGAAAGGAATTCAATTTATCATCTGCTCAAAAAGGTCAGTCAGCTACTTTGGATTTAGGGAAAATTGATGACTCTGACGAAACATGGGTCAACGGGGTACGCATAGGAGGGGAAGGAAAATATGATACCTTTCGAAGCTACAAAGTACCAACTGGTCTGTTGAAGAGTGGCAAAAATGTGGTTGCTGTAAAAGTAACAGATACCGGAAGTGGTGGTGGCTTTTGGGGCAAACCCGATGATGTAAAATTGAAAATCAAAGGCAAATCCATTGCCTTGGCAGGTAAATGGAGTTATCAAATTGAGGAATTAAAAGGTGGAAAGGCAAAAACTGCATTTAATGAACAAAACCCGATTGCCAAGGTGTTTCTGAAAAATTATTACAATGAAAGTGACTTGGAATCCGGTGATGCAATTGCGGATAACCCAGGGACACCAGCCAAGGTAATCACCATAAAGCCGATAGTGAATGAAATGAAGTATGACCTGAAGTCATTCGAAGTGGAGGTTGGTCAACAAGTAGAAATCAGGTTTAAGAACATTGACTTCATGCAACACAATTTGTTGATATTGGCTCCCAATAGTCTGGAAATAGTAGGAGCAGCTGCCGACAAAATGGCTTCTGCCAAAGATGGTGCTGCCAACAACTACGTGCCAAGTATCCCTCAGGTATTGTTTGCTACAAAACTTGTCGATCCTAATACCGAGGCTGTGCTCAGGTTTAAAGTGCCGGAAAAAGCAGGCGATTATCCATTTGTTTGTACTTTCCCCGGGCACTGGCGCATAATGAATGGCATCATGAAAGTAACCCCTAAAAAATCTATTTAATTATGAATATCAATATTGGAGTAAGTACCTGGTTGTGGACATCCCCTTTTAATACGGATACGGTTGGGTTGTTTTCAAAAATAAAAGAAATGGGGTATGATAGTGTGGAAATACCAGTAGAAGACCCTGAATTGATCAATATCAGTGTGGTGAAAAAAGCATTGACGGACAATGATTTGAAGCCCATTATCTGCGGAGCATTTGGCTCCACTAGAGACTTGACCAACGAAGACCCTGCCGTCCATCAAAATTGCTTCGAGTACGTAGAAGCTTGCTTTAAGATCGGAGCTGAACTGGGTGCTTCGTTTGTTGCCGGGCCAATGTATTCGGCAGTGGGTAAAACCAGACTATTGCCACCGGACGAGCGTAAAGCCGAATGGGATTTGGCAGTGAGGAATCTAAGGAAAGTCTGCCTGATCGCTGAAAAGTATGGACAACAAATAGCACTTGAGCCACTCAATCGCTTTGAATCTGACTTGGTGAACACCGCCGAAGATGTAGTGCGCATGGTGAAGGCTATCGACCATCCGGCTGCTAAGATCCTATTGGACAGCTTTCACATGACCATCGAGGAAAGAAACCTACAGACTGCCATTGAAACCGTAGGTAAAGATTTGATTCATTTCCAGGTATCGGAAAATTATCGAGGTGCGCCTGGTAGCGGACAAACCCGCTGGGAAGACATCAAAACAGGTTTGGAAAACATCAACTACGAAGGTACAGTGTCGATCGAAAGCTTTACGCCTGAGGTGAAAGAGCTTGCCGGAGCAGTTTGCATCTGGAAAAAATTCTCCGAAACTCAGGATCAGTTTGCCATAGATGGCATACATTTTTTAAAGGGGCTTTTTAACAAGTAGCCTCACTTTTTTATTCGAATAAAATACAATTACTAATAGAATAATATCACATGGACAACAAAAAAATCAACATTGCCATAGTAGGTCTTGGTTTTGGAGCCGAGTTTATCCCTATCTACCAAAAACACCCAAATGCAAATATGTATGCCATCTGCCAGCGCACCAAGTCTAAACTGGATGAGGTAGGTAATGCATTCGGAATAGAAAAAAGATACCAGGATTTCGATGAATTGCTCAAAGACCCAAATGTGGATGCCGTTCATATTAATTCGCCAATACCGAACCATGGAGAACAGTCTATAGCTGCCCTGAAAGCCGGAAAGCATGTGGCGTGTACCGTGCCAATGGCCACTACAGTGGAAGAATGCAAAGAAATAGTGGAGCTGGTACAGTCCACAGGCCTGACTTATATGATGATGGAGACAGTGGTGTATTGCCGTGAGTTTCTTTTTGTAAAAGAGCTTTATGACAGAGGAGAATTGGGAAAAATACAATTTCTGAGGGCTTCTCATCAGCAGGAAATGGCAGGATGGCCGGGCTATTGGGAAGGATTGCCTCCAATGTACTATGCTACCCATTGCGTAGGGCCAATATTGGCATTGGCACAGTCTCAGGCGGAGTATGTTTCGTGCTTTGGTTCTGGGACTATCGATGAAAAGTTGATTCCTAAATACGGTTCTCCTTTTGCCATAGAGAGCTGCCATATCAAATACAAAGACTCTGATTTGTCTGCTGAGATCACCAGGTCGTTGTTCAATACTGCCCGCCAGTACAGGGAGAGTTTTGATGTATATGGATCGAAAAAGACATTTGAATGGTCGCTGATCGAAGGTGAACAACCAGTGATCCATACAGGTGAAACTCCTGAGCGAGTGACAGTGCCTGATTATGCCCATTTGCTACCGGAGGAGATTCAGTCGTTTACTCAGGCGGGAGTTTATGACTCTGACGACAACCAGCATTTGTCTTTTATACAAGGGGCAGGGCACGGAGGCTCGCACCCACACCTGGCACATGCTTTTGTCAATTCTTTGCTTACAGGAAAAACGGCTTATCCTAACGCAAAGCAATCCGCCAACATCACCTGTGTAGGAATCTTAGCACATGACTCAGCCATGAATGGTGGAGAGATCGTAAAGCTGCCAGCGTTTACTTTGGAGTAGGAGGTGAGAAGCTTTCCTAAACTTTCAAAGTTTAGGAAAGCTAAATTATTCACCTCACAAAGTCTCTAGAAAATATACCAAGTAAAAAAGGATGGTTTTATAAGCCATCCTTTTTTTATGCGCCTGATTGAATCTGAGTTGACATCTTTATTTGGCATTATTATAATAACCTTTGAAATAGTTGTTATTTTTATGAGATAATAATAAATGGAATTCATAAATGATGTATAGCGGATGGAGTGCAATACTCCAATGTTGTGGTGCATTAGTCTAAATGATGAATGAAATATTCAAGTAATTTGAAAATTAAATTTGTAGAGATTAAACGAATAAGGTATGTTCAAAAAATTTAAGGAATTAAAAACAGGTGTAAAAAGAGCTGTTGTTGTTGGAACAATTCCAGGTGCCATGATATTAGGTGGGACAATTGGAGCATTGAATGAAAGATACTATTCCGGTGACGATTTTTTTGGCTATTCAATTTTCTTAGGAATTCCATTATATTGGATTGTAGCGTTAATTGGTGTTTGGGTATATGATGGTTTTAAAGAAAATGAGTAGAATTCCTAAAAATGGAGAATGATATCGTTTATAAATATTCTGATTGGAATGACTATTCAAAAGATGCTCTTGAAAAAAGATATTTTTGGTTTTCAAAACCAACTAATTTCAATGACCCTTTTGATAGTAATATGGATATATTAAGAGCTTTTAATGGGGCTAAAAATATTTTCACTCAAAATAAAAAGCCCGAA
Source organism: Reichenbachiella sp. MALMAid0571 (assembly GCF_040151475.1). Taxonomy (NCBI): domain Bacteria; kingdom Pseudomonadati; phylum Bacteroidota; class Cytophagia; order Cytophagales; family Reichenbachiellaceae; genus Reichenbachiella; species Reichenbachiella sp. MALMAid0571. The sequence continues at coordinate 53,328 of NZ_JBDKWG010000091.1, forward strand.
AATGAACTACTACTAGATTTTGTGAAAAGAAAAACAAAAGATTTTGGAATTCTATGTTTAACAAAACCAACAGAAAAAGGAAAAACAGGAGATAAAGGATTTAATAATCTGCATTTTTGGTCACATTATGCAAATTCACATAGAGGTATTTCAATTGGATATGATGCAAAAGAGATTGAGAATTATTATTCTGAAAAGTTGTTTTGCAATTCCCCACTAACTAAGGTAAATTATTTTGAAGAACCAGTAGATATTGATTCGTATGACTTCACTATTAGTCAAGATGAAAATGGAACTACTACAAAAAGAATTGACGGGATTTTTGGGCTATACAAAGACGATAAAAATGAAGATCTTTTCTTTGAGCAAATATTGCTTTTTAAAGACAAGAGAATTTGGGGATTAGAAAATGAATTTCGGATTATTTTAGCAGGTTTAGCTCAAAATAATATGAGAAGCATGCAATTATTTTCTGCGACAAATTTCGGAATAATCGCCCCAAATGGATACAGGTTGCCGTATCCTGAAAAAGAAATCATTAAAGAAGTAACTTTTGGTGTTAATTTCGACAATGAAAATATTGAAAATGCTATAGAACTAATAAGTAGGAATAATAAAAATATTAAATATTTTACTTCTGAATTAGATTTTGTGGGTGCATATCAAATTGTCGTTTTTTTTTATAATGTTTAAATTTAAAGAAAACGACTAAAGTTATGACAAAGGGAGAATTTTTAAGATTGGCAGCCAATCGTTATGATTCGCTACAGGCATTGAACAAACTTGATAATTTT
>NZ_JBDKWG010000092.1:0-37040 GCF_040151475.1 Reichenbachiella sp. MALMAid0571
TACCATTGGGAATTGGGCTACAAATTGGTCTGATCATTTTTAGATCATATCGACTGCATAATAAGAGCCGTGTGAATTGAGAGGTTCACGCACGGTTCTGGGAGAGGTTTAGGGGTGCAATTCCCCTTTACCTACTCGACTGGCGTGTCGTTTTTATGTTAGTATTTCACTAATAACTTCAAATATTTTTTCAAATTCAGAAATATTGAACTCATTAAAATCTTCTTTTCCGTTTAAGATTTTTTCAGCGAAAAGACTTTTAGAGTGAGCTAAACTTTTTCCATTTACATCTATTATTCTTTCTACGTCTTTACAATAAATCCTTTTGTCATTTTCTTCATCTTCTTTTGGTTCGCCAAGGATTCTTATTTCAGAGTTAGCTTTATTGTTAGTTTTACTTTTGATAATTAATTCCTCTACTTCGTTTGTAAAAAACAACCTTGTGGTGTTTGTCTTATCAAGAGTTTTGATTTCTTCATCAGTGTAATAGAATTCTATGGAAATTTTATTATAATTTTCTCTGTGGTCAGGTTTAGGAATACAAAATGAATAAACTGAATTTCCCCAATCTTTAAAATTCTGAGTATCACATCCCATTTGCTTGATGATTTTATCATCATCACGGTCGAATATGCAAATAATTTTTCTATCGTTTTTTAATTTTGAAGTTTGCTCACACAGTGATTTCAAATGACTATCGCCCATTTGAATTTCTTCCTCATATTCTAAAAAGTCAAAGTCTAAATCTTTAAACTTACCTTGTTCATTTAATTTATTCAGGGCATTTTTTAAATGTTTCCAATCTGTTTTTCCTTCTGTTATAACCAAGGGCTTTGTGAGATTTTTTAGTCTTTCATTTACGGTATTTAAAGTTACCTGTAATTCATTAAAACCAGTGACGAATATGTTATAAGCACTTTTCATTTCGGAGAAGTCATTCAATGCTATACTATTGCCAAACGGCAAGTTTATCAAATCCCAATTTTCTTTAAACTCATCTTCCATTCCATAAAGAAAAAAGGGTGAATGCGTAGTTAAAATGAATTGAACACCAGAAAATCTTTTTAATAATTCCGGTAGAATTGATTTTTGAAATTCAATATGCAGGTGTAGGTCTATTTCATCAACTATAACTATACCTTTTACATCATTTAAATTTCTTACTTGTGCTCCCAAATCGTCATATTCCTTTAGTAACGCAGTGAATAAAGCAAGCAACATTGCTTCTCCAGATGAAATGTGAGAGAATGAAGGTGAAACAGTAAATTCTTCACCATTTTGTTCTTTTATATGAATTGATATACTTCTTCTATTTTTTGCTCCAATACCAATTCGAGCTGATTGAAGATTAGGAAATTTGCTTTTGTAGATAATACCCAATAATTCGTTAATGAGTTTTATTATATCATTGTTTTTGCCATTGTATCCAACAAAAATCTGAATGCCGTTTTGACCATTGATTAGAATTTTTTCATAAATTTCTCTATCTAGTAAGCAATCAAGAATCCAAGTCTCTACTTCTTTGATGACATCATACTTAATAATATTTTTATCTGACTGGTCAAGAAACTTTTCTTTAAACGAAAAGCCAATGTTTGTGTCTTTATTTAGCCAAGCAGGATGGTCATATCTGCTGTGAGGGAAAAATGAAATAATATTTTGACCAAATGAATCGAGTAAATCTTTATCGGATACCTGACAATTTTTGTAAAAACCACTTTTGACAAATTTACCGTCAGTCGCTCCTTTTAAATTTAAACCGCCATATTTAGATATGTAATCTACGTTGCTTATTCTTGACATTAAATCAACATAGTTGGCAGTTTTTCCATCGTTTTCAAACTGTATTTCAATATTAGAATAATCTTCTCCGTATTTTATATAGTCCTTCTTTCCAACTTTCAAATATTTATTCTGTTCAACTTCCAAAAGGTCTTTAAACTTTTGCCTTTTTAATTCAATTAAACCGTCTAAAATATTACCTAGAAGAAGTGTTTTTCCAGAACCGTTTTTACCAATAAAAACAATTGGTTTAGGATTGCCATTATCATTAAAATTTGGTGTTACGTCCAAATTCGATATTGGTCCATAATTCTGAAATTTTATTCTTTTTATATACATTCGAATATTTTCTGTAAGTTTCTCTTATATGCACGCCAACATTTGAGCATGTTGCATAGTGCAACATACCTGACTTATGGCAATATTTAATTTTCCACTAAAGGCCAGATCAGTGCTTGCCGTCCGATAAAAATAGCAACTATTTATGATGTTATTATGATAATGTTTATTAAAAAGCAAGACCTGGATGGTATTCATTGTTTTTACAGAAAAAGAATAGTAGTAAAAATCAATTTTAGAATTGATTTTCGTCATTTTGTTTTCGGATGGGTGGGTCTAATTTTAATCCGTAGAAAATAAATATTTAACCATTTAATTTTTTAAGAAAATGACACTTATAAAATCAAAACTTCCGGATTGGACCAGTCTTACGGATTTTTTTGATGACGATTGGTTGAAAAATCGTTTCAAACATTCTGACTGGGCTCCAGCTGTCAATGTAGTTGACAATGAAAAAGACTATGAGATAGAAGTCGCAGCTCCCGGATTGAAAAAAGAAGACTTCAATGTGACCGTTGAAAATGGTATTTTAACCGTGAGCGGTAAAACTGAAAAGGAAGAGGAAGAAAAAGACAAGAATTACACGCGTAAGGAATTCAGTTCTAAATCTTTTGTTAAAAATTTCACTTTGCCGGACAATATTGAGGAGGATAGCGTGGTGGCGAAGTATCAGGATGGTGTACTGAGTCTGGTACTCAACAAATCGAAGAAAGAATTGCCGCAGAAGAAAGAGGTGAAGATAAAGTAGCACCATAAACAACAACCTGGGGCAGACTTGTCTGCTTCAGGTTGATTTTTTTACAACAATAAAATCAGTAATCATGAATAAGTCAGGAATATTTTCCAAAAGCTATGATATACATACTGCCAATTGGCAGGATTTGTATTTGATGACAGAACAATGGAAAGATGACATGGATTTTTTTAAAGATGAACTACATTTTTTGCATGACCTTATTGGCAAGTATTTCATCTGGATGACTAAAGGTGAGGTACTTTCCAAAGTACAGCAAATGGACAATCATATGGCTGAAATTACCAAGCAGCGAGAAATATTGTCAGCCAAAATTGATAAACACCTGGGGAATCTGGGTATGATGATAGAGGATGCATTTCGTCGGGATCATCAGATTTTCAGGGACGAACATGCTACTTTGGAAGACTCTGTCAATGCTTACTTTAAAGCTTTCAGAGAAGTGAAAAAAGAAGTTTTTGCCATTGCAAAAGATGTGATGAAAAGTGAAAAAATGCAAAAAATGATGAGTCTGCCAAGTCATTGACGGCATGATTTTTTTTCGGATTCATTCGTTGATTGGGGTATAAAGTCTAAGCTTACTTAGTGTGTGGTTTTGTCTGTTTGAAAAGACATATAATTCCCAGATTCCTGACTGTCGTTAGGTAGGTATTCTGGGATTTGCTCAGGAAACGGCAATAGATGTATTAGTAAGGGGTGTCGGGACACCTGCCTGACGGCAGTCAGGAATCCGGCAATTGCTCAAATCTTTGAAATCTCATTCCTATACTAAAAAAAATGGTAAATCTTCTATCATTCGAGGTTCAGAAATATATCCGGTTCAGGACGGTCTGTAGAAAACGCTATACCATCAAATGATTTGTTGTACCTGATATCGCCAAGTGTATCGTTTACCCATTTGTATCCTATCATTTCCGTTGGTACTTTCAGTCCTCCGGTATTTCCCCATTTGCTAATAACTATTGCATTGTATTTTTCGGCATTGGCTTCATTGAAGTAGGTCACGGAGAAATTGATCATTTTGAGTATGTTGCTTTCGCTATCGAACCATAAAATGTATTGGTCTTTGGATGCAGTACCTACTCCGTCCCTAAAAGTAATTTTCACTCTGTTGTATGTTGTGCCATCCATTTCACGAGGTTCCAGTTCCTCCTGAAGGGCTCCATCATCGGCAGTCACAAAAGGGAGAGAAAAGAAATAGAATCTGAGGTTGTGGAAAAACCTTGGGTTCTTGTTGGGGAAGCTGTTTTCATCGGGATAGATACTTATGGAATCTGCGGTAAACCCTATTTTGTATTCACCATTTTTTTCCATTCGTTCGTTTCTATTCTTAAGGTCTATTATGTGCAGGACAGTATCTTCACCCGAAATTTCATTAAACCTAAGTGTGCCATAAGTATTCCACTTGTCAAGTCCGCCATGTGCAGCCAGTCCCTTTTCGAATGTTTCCGGAAAATGTTTGGTTTCCTTTTCAGGTATATGCTGTTTTACAGGGCTTTGACAGGCTGCCAAAGCACCCAACACCAGCAAGATTATTATTATGGATTTCATATCGTTTTAAAATTATATTTCCAATTGATAAAAGCCAACTGTACAAAGATGGTGAACTTAACGGTGTAAATATCTCGATTCCTTTTGGTATCACTTGTCATCTGCAAGGCATATTATTTGTTTTTGGAGATTAAAAGGGTACATTATTTGATGTTACAGGAAATTTACCTGAATATGCAGTCAAATTTGAATAAGGTGATTTTTTAAAGCGGAATTAATAATAATTAACCTTATGACAAGTTCTATCAAGGTGAGCCCGGAATGGTTTTGTGATTTGAGAAAAAGGTAATGCCTAAGTATTTTTTTGTTTTTTTAATTTTCATTTTTTTTATTACTTCTTGTAAACTCAACAAGTTGTACAACCAGACTGTAATTGATGAGCAGGAGTTTTCTTCTACCATTCAATTCAAAAAGCTGGCTAGTGGTCATATTGTCATTCCTGTATTTATTGGTGGTAATGAATATTCATTTTTGCTGGATACGGGTACTCCCAATATGGTGTCGAAGGAGTTGGCTGAGGAATTGAAGTTGGAACATGTCTATCACCAGCAATACATCGACTCTCAGGACAATAAACTCGCTTTGTCACTTTCTGTAATAGACGAGATTGTCATAGGAGGGGTGTCTTTTCGAAATAATGCTACGACCATTCACAATTTTGACAAGTCACCTCCGACCATCAGATGTTTGAACATTTCAGGTGTGGTTGGTGCCAATCTGATGAAAAGTGCCATTTGGACATTCGATTTTGAAAGAAATACTATCACCATAGCCAACGCTAAAAAGGAATTCCCGGAAGGGGAGGTGTTAAATTTTAAAACCGGGTATGCAGGTACGCCTAAAGTGAAAGTGAATATCAATGGTGTTTCTGATGGTAAAGCTTATATAGATTTTGGAGCCAAAGGATTTTACAAGACTTCTGAAAAAACGTTGCATAAGTTGTGCCGTGATAAGAATAAGCACAAGTGTAGCATCACATCAGGTCATGGCAGTATAGCTTCCGGTGCGTTTGGTTATGAAAAACCTGACAGTTCACATATTGCGCTGGTGCATTCTTTTTCAATAGGAAATGAAAGTCAGGTGGCATTGAAAAATCAACTGATCACTATGTCCAATCATTCAGAAAAGCTGTTGGGTCTGGATTGTTTTGAGAATTTTACTACTACAATCAACTGGCCTGAAAGGAAATTGATATTGTCCGAAAAAGCAAAACCGGAGGAAATAGATTCCTATAATTCTTTTGGCTTTAGAGTTATCTACAGGGAGGAGAAATTGTATGTGGGTTTTATATATAATAATTCTCCGGCAACCAAGGCGGGGTTGCTGTTGGGAGACCAGATTGTCAAGATCAATGAGTTTAATTTTGACCATTCTAATGAGGATAAGTTTTGTTCATTTTTGAATTCAAAGACCCTATCTACTACCAATCAAATCAAATTGACTTTGCTTCGCAATGGTCAGCCCACAGACATTGTCCTTGAGAAAAAGGATTTGTTTGAAGGCACACAATCAGGTGAGGTTAACTAGCAGATAAAAACAAAAAATAGATTTGCTTCTCGACAAACCTTTTGTAGAGAATCTGTGTCCTAATACTTGTAAACCTAAGTCATAAAATTAATCCAATTAGAATTATTTACAGATGGGTAAAAATATTGCGGACTCAAATGAGTTATTAATCCAAACAAAAAAATGTATGCAAAAGACACTTATAATCCTTTTTAGCTTTTTAGTGCTTTCAGGCTGCTACCACAATGAGAATGCTGAACAAAATCTTGCTATGGATGAAGCATCTTATGGGGGAAGGATGGCAGCACCTGAAGTACGACAAGCTAAGATGATGTCGCAGGAGCAGCAAGCTCCGGCTAAAAAGATCATAAAAACGGGAAATCTTACACTCAAGGTGGAGAGCACCAAAGAAACTTATCAGGAAATTTTATCTATGCTGGAAAAGTCCGATGCATACATAGAAAATGAAAACCAGTCCACACAAAGCGACAGGATCAACTACAACCTCACTATTCGCGTGAACAAACAAAATTTTGATGAACTTTTCAACTCCCTGTCAACCCAATCCGAAAGGGTGGAAAACCGCTCAATCAATGTGGAAGATGTAAGCGAACGCTACTATGACCTGGATACAAGAATAAAGAATCAGCAAGCATTGGAACAACGGTATGTCAAGTTGCTTGAGAAAACTACCAGCATCAAGGAAATACTGGAAATAGAAAGGAATCTAAACGAGATCAGAACAGAAATAGAAATCAAGCAGGGGCAATTTAACTACCTGAGCAAAAAAGTAGAATACAGTACCATCTATGTGAATTTCTATGAAGTGTTGCCTTACACCTATGATTCGGAAGCCCGCCCTGGTTTTGTTGCCAGAATAAAAAAATCTATAAGCGATGGTTGGCAGGGATTCTTGTCCGTCTTGATCGGAACGATTGGCTTATGGCCTTTCATTCTGGCTTTTGTAGTGATAGTGTATGCGGTGAGAAAATGGAGGAAGAGACAGTCTTAAAACAGGAGTTTAGGAACTGATTGAATAAAGCAAATAAAAAGCGAAAGAATTTCTCCTTTCGCTTTTTCGTTTCTTGAACACCTTACAGGTTTCAAAAAAACTGTAAGGTAGGTATCATTTAAATATTTTTAGCCAACCAATCTCCCACTTCTGAGGTTTTGTAAGCCTTACCTGATGTGATGTCTTCAGTCACATATTCTGCTTCCAAAGATTTGTTCACTACATCTCTTACAGCCTGTGCCTCTTCTAACAAGTCAAGAGACTCCAGTAACATGGCTGCTGAAAGTACTGTAGCCAATGGGTTGGCAATGTCTTTTCCTGCCGCTTGTGGATACGAACCGTGGATAGGCTCAAATACTGAAGTCTCACGACCTACAGATGCCGATGGCAACAATCCCATAGAGCCAGTGATTACAGAAGCCTCATCAGAAAGAATATCGCCAAACATGTTTTCGGTCACCATCACGTCAAATTTCTTAGGCCACTGGATCAACTGCATCGCTGCATTGTCCACCAACATGTAATCTGTTTCTATGTCTGTGTATTCTTTCTCAACCCTTTGTGCTACTTCTCTCCAAAGTCTGGATGAACTGAGTACGTTGGCTTTATCTACTACTGTTACTTTTTTATTTCTCTTTCCGGCGTATTGATACGCCAATTTCAAGATTCTTTCAATTTCTTCTACCGTATAGACACAGGTATCAAAAGCTGAAGTCAAATCTTCTGATCTGCCTCTGGCTCCAAAATAGATGCCACCAGTTAATTCTCTTATAACCACCAAATCAACATCCTGAACGATCTCTCTTTTCAATGGAGACTTGTCAATCAATGAAGGGAAAGTGGCTACTGGACGGATGTTAGCATACAGTCCAAGCTTTTGTCTCATACCTAGCAAGCCTTGTTCTGGCCTTACTTTGGCTGAAGGATTGTTGTCGTATTTCGGATCTCCGATAGCACCAAAAAGTACGGCATCAGAATCCAGGCATACCTGATGGGTTTCATCAGGGTAAGGATTGCCAGTTTCATCAATGGCTATTGCACCCACAAGTGCTCTGGTATAGTTAAAGTTATGACCAAATTTTGCTCCTACAGCATCCATTACTTTGATTGCCTGCTCTACAATTTCAGGTCCGATACCGTCTCCGGCCAAGACTCCAATCTTAAAATCCATATTTGTTTATTTTTTGTTTTCTATAATGTTCAACATTTTGATGGTTGCTTTGATGGCAGCAACAGTTTGATCAGGATCCAGCCCACGGGTCTTAAATTTCTGACCATTTTCCCATGTAATAGTCGTGATCACCAAAGCATCGGTATTTCCTCCCGGAGGAATATGAACTTCGTAATCCACGAGTCTTGGGAGTTGACGCTCCAGTTGGTCATAAATCTCTCCTAGAGAATTCATGAATGCATCATACTGTCCATCACCTGAAGCAGTTTGCTCATATAATTTTCCATCAATTTCCACCGACAGGGTAGCCATAGATTTTAAGCCCTGAGCAACAGATAGTGAGTAGTTTTTTATTTGTACTTTTGATTCGACCACAAGGGTACCGAGTACATCTTTGATGATAAAGGGCAAATCTTCTTTGGTGATAGATTCTTTTTTGTCACCCAGTTCGATGATTCGTTGGGTCAGTTTTTTTGTTTCTTCCTTGCTCAGTTCTATGCCCAGTTCATCCAGGTTTTTCTGGATACTGGACTTTCCAGACATTTTTCCGAGAGCATAAGTGTATGTTCTTCCGAATCTGGCCGGTTCAAGAGCTGTTTGGTATAAATTATCTTTGGAATCACCATCAGCATGGATGCCACTTGTTTGTGTAAATACAAATTCTCCGATCAATGGTTTGTTTTGGGGAATCCTGACTCCTGAAAATGACTCCACGACTTTACTCACCTTGTAAAGCTTCTTTTCGTCAATGTTCAAATCCATTTTCAGATGGTCTTTCACCACACCGATCACACTGGATAAAGGTACATTTCCTGCTCTTTCTCCCAATCCATTTAAAGTAGTATGGATGCCGTGAACACCAGCTTTTATTGCTTCAAAAGCATTGGCAGTCGAAAGGTCGTAATCGTTGTGGGCATGGTAATCAAATTTCATGTTTGGAAATCGATTGACCATGTCTTCACAAAACCGACCTGTATCTCTGTGGTTGAGTATTCCAAGCGTATCTGGCAGCATGATCCGTTTAACGCTTGTCTCTGACAGTCCTTCTATGATTTGGTACACATATTCAGGAGAGTCGATCATACCATTTGACCAGTCTTCGAGGTATATATTCACCTCTATTCCCATGTCATCGGCAATAGCAATGGTGTTTTTTATATCGTTGAGATGCTCTTCCGGTGTTTTTCTAAGTTGTTTCTCACAATGCTTCAAAGATCCTTTGCACAGCAAATTATCAACCTTTCCACCAGCATCCTGAATCCATTTTAATGAAATGTCTCCATCAACAAATCCGAGTACTTCCACTCGGTTTAGGTATCCGTTTTGTTTCGCCCAGTCAAAAATCTTTCTGGCTCCAGCGTATTCTCCATCAGAAACCCTCGCCGAAGCGACTTCTATCCTGTCAACTTTCAGTTCCTCCAGCAAGAGTTGGGCAATACTCAATTTTTCACCTTCTGTGAAGGATACGCCGGAGGTCTGTTCTCCATCTCTAAGAGTAGTATCGAGGATTTCTATTGCCATTGTGAAATTTCAGATTCAAATAACACTCGGGAGAAGAATCTGATTAAAAAAGATTGTATGTTAAATGTTTTTATATTAAAGTGGTGTGTTTTCAGCAAAAGCCTGAATTTCACTTTTGATGTTTTGTAAGTAGTCGATATCATCGAAACCGTTCAACATATTACCCTTTTTGTAGCCATTGATGTCAAAGTTTTCCTGCTCTCCGGTAGCCACAATCGTAACTGTCTGATCAGGAAGGTTTACTTCAAATTCTGCTTTTGGATCGGCTTCTATTGCCCTGAATATTTTCTCAGCAAAATCAGCACTTACCTGCACTGGCAATACTCCGATGTTGAGGCAGTTGTTTTTGAAAATGTCAGCAAAAAAGCTTGAAATTACACATCTGAATCCATAATCATAGACTGCCCATGCAGCGTGCTCTCTTGAAGATCCCGAACCGAAGTTTTTTCCTCCCACAAGGATTTTACCGGAGTAAATAGGGTTGTTTAAAACAAAATCCGATTTTGGAGATTCGTCATTGTTGTATCTCCAGTCACGGAATAAATTATCACCAAACCCCTTACGCTCAGTTGCCTTCAAAAATCGGGCAGGTATTATTTGATCTGTATCCACGTTTTCTATTGGCAATGGTACAGCAGTACTTTTTAATGTTTCAAATTTATCGTAGGCCATAATTTAATTGCTTTGCGCAAGACGTTAAACGCCGAACGCTATTGTTCATATTTTATTTATCAAATTGTTTAAGCTCCGCCTGACCATGTTTACCTTATCAAACAGTACTTCATATAATTCTTCTTTCAAATAATTTAAATCCTTTGAAAGAATCAGAAAATACTCCAATTCTGAAGCGGATCCTCTGGCAATTACAAGGTATCTTTTAAATTCTGAATCACTTTCCCTTCCGCAACCTTCAGAGATATTTGAAGGTACCGAATAGGCTGCCCTTCTCATTTGACTGACCATACTGAATTTTTCTTCTTCAGGAAATTCTTTGGTGACCTTATAAATGGAAAGAGCCACTTCATGACCCAGCTCCCAAACCTTGTATTTTCTATAATCTCTCAAAGCGTATAGCGAATTGCGCTTAGCTCTAAGCGATTAAATCCCTCGGATCAGTTACCTTGCCCATTACGGCACTGGCGGCTGCCACTAGCGGACTAGCCAAAAGTGTTCTTGAACCAGGTCCTTGCCTTCCTTCAAAATTTCGGTTGGAAGTACTTACAGCAAGTTTGCCAGCCGGAACTTTATCATCATTCATAGCCAAACAAGCAGAACATCCCGGCTCTCTCAATTCGAATCCGGCTTCATGGATCACGTCCAACAATCCCTCTTCCTTGATAGCAGCCTCTACTTTGTGTGATCCAGGAACCAGCCATGCAGTGACATTATCGGCTTTTTTTCTACCTTTGATGATAGAAGCAAACGCCCTAAAATCTTCGATTCGACCATTGGTACAACTTCCTATAAAAACGAAATCAATAGGTTTTCCAATCATTGAATCTCCTTCATGGAAATCCATGTAGCTCAAGGATTTTTTGTAAGTTTCAACTCCTCCTTCTAAATCTTCTGCTTTAGGGATATGTTTTGAAATTCCCATTCCCATTCCAGGGTTGGTACCATAAGTGATCATTGGCTCAATGGAAGTGCCATCAAAAGTAAATTCTTTATCAAAAACAGCATCATCATCTGTTTTCAATGTCTCCCAATAGGTCATGGCCTTGTCCCACGCTTCACCTGCTGGTGTAAATTCACGTCCTTTTATATAATCAAATGTCTTTTCATCGGGAGCAATAATACCACCACGAGCACCCATTTCGATGCTTAGGTTGCATACAGTCATACGACCTTCCATGGTCATATTTTCGAATACATCACCAGCATACTCTACAAAGTAACCAGTCGCTCCTGAAGTTGATAATTGTGATATGATGAATAGTGCCACATCTTTAGGTGAAACTCCTTTTTGTAGTTCACCATTGATATTGATTCTCATTTTCTTTGGCTTAGGCTGCATGATACACTGTGTCGCCAATACCATTTCTACTTCGGATGTACCAATACCAAAAGCAATGGCACCAAAAGCACCATGAGTGGAAGTGTGAGAATCTCCACAAACGATCGTCGCTCCAGGTACAGTAATGCCATATTCCGGGCCTACTACGTGTACTATGCCGTTCTTTTCATGTCCCAATCCCCAATGGCTGATTCCATGCTCTTTAGAGTTTTCTTCCAACGCTTTTAGCTGGTTGGCCGAAAGTGGATCCTGAACGGGAAGGTGCTGGTTTATAGTTGGTGTGTTGTGATCTGCAGTTGCAAATGTTCTATCGGGATGAAGTACCTTTATTCCCCTATTTTTTAATCCTAAAAAAGCAACGGGGCTGGTTACTTCATGAACCATGTGCCTGTCAATAAAAAACACGTCTGGTCCATCCTCAATCTTACGAACCACGTGCGAATCCCACACTTTGTCAAATAATGTCTTACCCATGATTTATTTTTCCTTGAATTTGTATCTTCTAAATATTTACTGTCATTTATTAGCAAATGACTTCTAAATGGGCGGCAAAAATAGAGATTTATTGCCAATCTTTATAGAGATTTATTGATTTAATAAAACCAAATTCAATGCGTTTCAGCCAATTCGTTGTGATGATCAATTATAATTATCGATTTTTTTGGATGCATTAATTTCAGAAAGGGACATTTAGTAAAAAAAATAAAGTCAGCTATGATTTATTTCATATCTTCATGGCATGATAAAAGACAGCTCGAAAACGATCAATGCCTGGTGCTCTTATGACTGGTCAAACTCAGTTTATAACCTCATAGTCACCACTGCGATTTTCCCGGTGTATTACTCTGCTATGACCAGAGAAGCCTTTAATGGAGAAGTGATAGAGTTTTTTGGTTGGAAGGTGGATAACACAGTAATTTATACTTATGCCATTTCATTTTCATTTCTTATTACAGTCATTCTTTATCCTATATTGTCGGGTATAGCCGATTTCAGTGGGATGAAAAAAAGGTTCATGCAGTTTTTTACTTATCTGGGATCGGGAGCCTGTTTTGGTCTGTTTCTATTTGACGGTTACAATGTAGAATATGGAATCTTTATGGCAATTTTGGCTAGCATTGGTTATGCAGGGTCTGTGGTTTTTTACAATGCTTTTTTGCCAGAGATAGCTTCTGAAGGTAAAATGGATCAGGTAAGTGCCAGGGGTTTTTCCATGGGTTATGTGGGTAGTGTGATTTTATTGATTATCAGTCTCGTCTTAATATTGAATTTTGAGACATTCGGATTTGTAAACTCTTCGGCAGCTACCAGGTTTGTCTTTTTGCTGGTTGGTATGTGGTGGATTGGTTTTTCACAAATAGCATTCTACCATTTGAAGGATAACCCCACAGGACATAAAGTCACTTCTGCGATACTCACCCAGGGTTTTGGAGAATTAAAAAAGGTATTTATGCACCTGAAGGAAAAGGTGAGTTCAATCAGATTTCTATATTCATTTTTCTTTTATAGTATGGGGGTACAAACTGTGATGTTGCTTGCTCCTCTTTTTGGAGAAACAGAGATAGGAATGACCGGAGATGAAATGATAGTAGTGGTGTTGATTTTGCAAGTATTGGCAATAGGAGGTGCTTATTTCTTTGCCTTTGTTTCCAAAATAAAAGGCAACAAGTTTGCCATTGTTTCAGCCATACTGATATGGCTAATGGTATGTGTGGGTGCTTATTTTGCTCAGGATAAAGTAGCCTTTTATGTTTTAGCGGCGTTCCTTGGATTTGTAATGGGAGGGATTCAGTCAATTTCCAGATCGACCTATTCAAAATTGATCCCGGCAGGTACAACCGATTCAGCTTCATACTTCAGCTTTTATGATGTGACTGATAAACTAGCGATTGTGTTAGGAACGGCATCTTTTGGTATAATAGAGCAGATTACGGGCAGTATGAGGAACTCTATCCTTTGTATGACGTTGTTTTTTATCGTAGGATTGTTGATCTTGTCAACAGTGGAATTGATTAAAAACAAAGAATGATTTACAATGCACTCAAACAAATAGTTAAGCTTGCTCTTTGGATTTTTTTTTCAAAAATCATTGTCAATAAAAAGCGGGAACTACCAGATAAAGGCCCACTAATTATTGTGGTTAACCATCCTAATACCTTTATGGATCCATTGATCGTAGCAGCCCTATTCAGGCAGCAGGTAGGTTTTCTTGGTAATGCATCCATTTTTGTCAATAAAATAGTGAATGCAGTATTTAGATATTTCAATGTAATACCTGTATATCGGCAAAAGGATGTGGAAAGTAATGAGCCGATTGATAATGAGAATGCTTTTAGGGCTTGCACCGAATACCTGACCAATGGCAATACTTTGATGATATTTCCTGAAGGATCCAGCTATCATGAGTTGAAGCTTAGGAAAATAAAGACAGGAACAGCCCGGATTGCCCTGACTACTGAAGAACAGAATGATTTCAAACTGGGTTTGAAAATACTTCCCGTAGGGCTTTATTACTCTAACCCATCCCGATTCAGAAGCAAAATTCATATCAATGTTGATCAGGTTTTTGAGGTATCGGAGTTTCAGGACATTTATGAACAAGACAAAATAAAAGGTGTACAGGAACTCACGGAAAGAATAAGAAAAGTTCTGGCTGAAAATGTGATCACCACAGAAGACGATGAGCAGGAAGAGCTTTTTATAAAGCTCAAGAGAGTTTACAAAAGCAGATTGTTATCAAAAACTAACTTTTCTCAAGAATTTCAATTGACTAAGGAAATGATAAAAGCAATTGAATACTTCAAAATAAGTAATGAAGTGTCATTTGCCCGAATCAAAAGTAATGTAGATAGGTATATTCGGATTTTGGAGGAGGAGGGGTTGTCTGGAAGCGGTCAGAATATGGCTCATAGTATGCCGAAAAAAATCCTTTACACATTACTTGGTTTCATTTATCTAATTATTGGGTTTCCGGTTTATCTATCAGGAGTGATTCAAAACTATTTGCCTTATAAAATACCCTATTGGACGGCAAGAAAGATTACTAGTGAAATGGAGTATCACGCACCCATTATGTTGACGGTTGGCATATTAGTATTTCCAATTTTCTATTGTGTGATGGGTTATGCATTTTATACTTTAGTATCAAAAGATCTATTGATGATTTCGCTCTATATGATACTTTTGCCAGTGAGTGGTTTTTATTGTATCCATTACCTTGATTTTGTAGATCGGGTTCGAGACTTTGTCAAACTCAATTCTTTTTTTAAAAAAACAGACTTGAAGATGTCGGAACTTATTACCTTGAAAGAAGACCTTACATTGATATTGGATGAAGCTATGGAAACCTATTTGAAACGGCTATAACTTTTATTTAAACTATAGATGACGGGCAAATTATGACGAAAATATATCACAATCCCAGATGCGGCAAAAGCAGGCAAACCCTTAAAATACTGGAAGAAAAAGGTGAGCAGATTGAAATCGTGGAATACCTGAAGAACACACCTGGCAGAGAGGAATTGCTTGCAATTATTAAAATGCTGGGAATTACTCCCTTAGAACTAGTAAGAAAGGGAGAAAGTATTTTTAAGGAAAATTATAAGGGAAAAGATCTGTCCGATGACCAATGGATTGATACAATGTTAGCTCATCCTATTTTGATAGAAAGGCCAATTGTAATAAAAAATGGCAGAGCTGCTATCGGAAGGCCACCGGAGAGTGTCCTTGAAGTTTTGTAATCATTGCAGTTTTGCGGCCTATCTCATTGTTTTGATTTATGCCCTCATTGTGGTTTGGATGGAAGGATAATTTGGAGGGAATCTAAATTTATTTTATAACTGGTGTTGCTAAAATGGAAAGTGTTAAACTATATTTGCACTCCTTTTTAGACAGGAGCCCCGGAGAGGTGGGTGAGTGGCTGAAACCACATGTTTGCTAAACATGCGTACGAGAAATCGTACCGGGGGTTCGAATCCCCCTCTCTCCGCAATATCAGACCAAAATGATGGTCTTTTTTTTAGTGTTAAAATCCAGGTCCGCTAGCTCAACTGGATAGAGCAACTGCCTTCTAAGCAGTAGGTTTCAGGTTCGAGTCCTGAGCGGATCACTCAGTAAATCAAGGAGTTACATTAATTTGCAGCTCCTTTTTTATTTCCGCTCATTATGGCTCGGATGCTTTCAGCCATTACGGAAAACATAATGATTCCTCCTCCAATTAATACCCTTTCATTTGGTACTTCATTTAGAAATAAATAGCCCAGGATAATACCGAAAAGTGGTGTTAGGTTGCTGATGATACTCACGGCGGTAATTGTGAAATGTTTGAAACTCATTACAAATAAAGTATGGCCTATGGTAGTTGTAAATAAACCAAGAATTAGTAAAGCATGCCACTGTTTGGATAGGATAGAGGCAGTAAGATTGAAATCTGTAAGAAAGACTACCGGACATAGAAGTATGGAAATTATCAGAAGTTGGTAATACATTAGAGTAGATCCGGAATGTTCGGATATATTCTTTTTAAGTAGAATGTTTCTTATGGAGTAGAAAAATGCTGAAAACATGCCCACAACAGCTCCGACTGTGGTGCTATTGTCAAGGCTGTATTCAGGAATAAGGAAAAAAATTCCTGAAAACGCAACAAACGCTAAAGCCATATCCCATATTTTAAATTTAGTTTTTAACATAAAAGGCTCTAGTAAAGAGGTGATAACCGGATAGGTGAATAAAGAAAGCATACCTACTGCTACACCAGAAGCGGATAAAGCGTAAAAGTATGAAACCCAGTGTAAGCCAAGAAAAATGGAACTCACTGCAAGTAGTTGGAAATCTTTGCCCCAGCCGATAAAAGTTGATTGCTTAGTCCATTTCAAAAATAGCCATAGAGCCATGACACCTAAAAAACACCTTATCCATATAGTCAGCGGAGGGGGTAGCGATATATAGCTCCCAAGAGTGCCCGAAGAACTCATTATAAGAATGGCAAGTCCTAATTGTGTTAAATGATGAATGTTTTTATTCATAGAAGGGTGGCTGGTAAAGTTTTTAAAATCATTGCAATTTAGGCCTGATTTTTTTAGAAGCATTCTACCTGATGTTTTTTAGAAAGCGAATTTGTTGAGACCTGGCTTGGACAATAGTTTTGAAATACGGGGTGTATTGCATGGATTTGGTTGTCAGATAGTGCTTTACTCTTAGTTAAATTTTGTGATTGGCCTTTAAGTTTATTTTGTCAACATTACAGATGTTTTTATTGTAAATATTTAGAATTATTAAATGGAATAATTTATAACTTTATGAGTTAATATTAAGTTGCTAAAAGTTATTTTGTTGTAAACAGGTTAAATATTAAAGATTTGCAATTAATAATTTTAGATTCAACTTCAGCCAGCTATAACTTCTTTTTAGTGCACGATTGTTGGATATTCCCAATAGTCCTTCAGGGTTTTATTTTCGTTGGATGATAATAAATATCCTTCTATTAAGGAGAGAAAAATAATTTTAACTAAAAGTATATCGGACGTGCATTTTATACCCAAACAATTTGAGAACAAGTATCTGTTCGATCCTATAGCTGATTCCAAATAAAACGTAGATGAGATTTATTGAAAGGATTAATCAAATAAAAAATGTAGTATTAGTATTCACGCTATTTATTAGTGTATCGGTTATTATAGGTTGGATATTTGGAATCAGAAGGATATTAAATGTCATTCCTGAAGGGGCAACAATGAAGTTCAATACGGCTTTTTTGTTTCTATTGCTGAGTATTGGTCTGCTTGTTTCTCAAAAAGAAATAAAACATTATCGGCTTATAAATTCTAGTATCGTTTTTGTAATATTATTTATTGGAGGAGTGACTCTTGCCCAATATTATTTCAATTTTAGCTCTTTTATAGATTCATTGTTCATTACCGATACTTTCTCTCAGGAATTTGCAGGAAGGATGTCACAAGCTACAGCCTTTTGTTTTGTTCTAATGGGTGTGGGGTTGTTAGGTATAGATTCAAAGTCGCTGGTAATTAGAAAAATTATTCAATATGTCTTGCTTGTCGTGACATCCGTTTCATGGGTGGCGATAGTAGCATATATTTTACAGATTCCTGAAGGAAATAAAATATTTTGGTTGAATTCGATGGCAATTCATACGTCTGTTTTGTTTTTCATGCTTTCTTATGCGTTCTCCTTAAAAAATCCCACACTTGGATTCACAGGATTGGTGACAGGCATATATGGAGGAAGCAAGTTGATGAGGTTACTATTACCCTATGTAGTCGTTTTACCTATGGTATTGAGTTGCTTGCTGTTGAGTATATACAATAACTTTCAGATAGAAAGTGACTTTGGAATAGCAATATATACGGTTGTTTTTACCTTAATAAGTATAGTTTACATATCCATTATTTCTCTTGGGTTGAACAAGTCTGATGTTAAGAGAAAAGAGTTGGAGACTTCTTTATATTCCAGTAATCAAGAACTTACGTATTTTAAACAGGCATTGGATGACAGTTCTATTGTTGCCATCACCGACTCTAAAGATGTTATTCATTATGTAAACAATAAATTTTGTGAAATCTCGAAATTTAAACGAGAAGAACTAATTGGTCAAACTCATCAACTTGTTAACTCTGGATATCATCCCGAAGAGTTTTTTAAAGAAATATGGCAAACTATAAGCAGTGGGAAAGTATGGGTTGGGGAAATAAAAAATAAAGCCAAAGACGGACAATTGTACTGGGTATATACCTCTATAGTCCCATTCAAAAATGAATCTGGTGAGATTTATCAATACCTTTCAATCAGGCAGGATATTACAAAGAAGAAGGAAGCTGAGGAATTATTGTCTTCTCAGTATATACCCACTTTGGAACGGAAAAATAAAGAATTAGAGAACTTTGTGTTTATTGCATCGCATGACCTGCAAGAACCTTTACATTCTGTAAGTAGCTTAGTTGACCTTTTGAAAACTGAATATCAGGATAAGCTGGATGAAACAGCAAATGAATATTTAACTTTTATTTCTAAAGCTACCACACGAATGAGCGATCTGATAAAAGGTCTGCTCGATTATTCCAGGATAGGTGGCAAAAAACACCTTGAAATGGTGGATTGTAATGATATTATGGCTGATATTAAGGCGGATTTGGCTAGCTATATAGCCAGAACAAATACAACTATTACAATAGGAAAGTTGCCTAAAATAAAAGCATATAAAACTGAGTTGCGTTTACTTTTTCAAAATCTGATTAACAACGCTATTAAGTTTAGCAAGAAAGATGTTCTTCCAGAGGTGCATATTTCTGCACAGCGTAAGGGAGAGCATTGGAGATTTGCTGTAAAAGACAATGGTATTGGCATTGCCGAAGAAGATAAGCATAAAATTTTCGCTATTTTCCAAAGACTTCATAGCAGGAAGGAATATGAAGGAACCGGAATAGGACTTTCTCATTGTCAGAAAATCGTTCAGCTCTTTGGAGGAGGAATTTGGGTGGAATCTCAGCCAAATGAAGGAAGTATTTTTTACTTTACAATACCCATTAACATTACATAAAATACATGAAAAAAAAACTAAACAGCATTTTACTCATCGATGATGATAAGGCAACCAATTTCTTGCATGAAATGGTACTAAATGACATGGATTGCACAGAGGAAATTGTCGCAATGGAGAGTGCCATTGATGCATTGGAATATCTTAAATCCACGGTTGATGGAAAACACCCACAACCAGATTTGATTTTTTTAGACATCAATATGCCTGCAATGAATGGATGGGAATTCCTTGTTGAATATGAAAAATTAGATGAATTGAAAAAAGGAAGGTTGGTATTGATGATGTTAACAACTTCACTCAACCCTGATGATGAAGAGGCTGCTAATTTACTACCATTGGTTGCTGGTTTTTTAAGTAAGCCATTGACTATAGAGATGGTGGAAGAAGTATTAAAAGAAAATTTTGCAGACTTACTTTAAAGACGTTCATTAAATATTTTTTGTCTCAGAAACATTTTCTCTTTTAAATGCTTTTTCTCTGATTATATCTTTTACTGGCCTGTTTTCAATTTTGGATTCCAGCCAGGATATAATGTCGAAATAAATAAATGACCTTTTTTCATATTGGTTTTCAGAAAGAGGAATGAGGTTTTCCCTGAGCTTTTCAAAGTGTTTGATAAGCTCTTTGTTTGTCATTGAAGCATTTAATCGTTTTAAGAAGTTGAGAATATATCTTTGAAATTGATGTAAATCTTTAGTTTTTAGTAAGAAACGATAGGTAGATCTTACATTGTATTGGATCAATTCTATGTTGCCCAATTCGTAATGACAGACCAGGCTGAGTATTCTGGCAAAGCCATGAATATCTTCCCGGAGATTTACGTCAGTGGAATTGATGATCTTATTGAGCCAGATAATGGCATCTTTAAAGTTATCATTGCCAAAGTACAGACAAGCAGTTTTATAGAACATGATCACTCTGGAGTGGTTATCTATTTGCTCAATAAATTGCTCTAAGCCGGGTTTTATTTTTTCGATAAGCTGGACACCCCTGCCAAAATCTCCCATCATAAAAAAACCATTGAATTCATGTACATAAGAGTACTTCAAAAGTTTAAGTTTTATATTGTCGTTAAGATTAATCGCTGAAAGATTTCCAACCGACCTGAGTTCCTTTTTTGTAATCAAAAACTCTTCATATTTTTCTAATTTGGTTTGAGAAATCATGAGGTGGTTCAAAGCGGAGATGTACATTTCGATTTTGGATGACATTAATGTTTTATCCCCATGAAAAAGCTCCACCCATTTTAACGCATACTCATACCCTTTTTTAAAATCCTGAATGAAAAAGTAATAGTGTATATAGAGGCTGTATAGACTAATCTTCTCACTTACCGATAATAAGTCTTCATTAGGATTGGGGAAACTGGTAATAAAAAGATTGTTGACCATCTTGAAATCTTCTTCATTTCGCATGTAGCCTACCTGATTGTAGATACTACTGAGCTGGACATGGAGGTTGGAATAAGCATTTATATTATTAATACGATTGCTTACATCCTGCACCTTCATCACTATTTCATTTACATCGGTTTGTGTATTTTGTCCTGCGGTATATGGTAGTAGCTTTTTTTCCCAATTCAATATCTCCAGTTGTAACTCAAGATGGTCAATTCGTTCTGCACTTTTTCTTGCCTTTTTCAGTACATTGATGCACTGTTGATAGAGACTTTTGTTAAACAATATTTGTACATGGTCTATCAGATTGTGTATTCCTATCTCAGTTACCGAGCTGGAATTATACATTCTCAGGCTTTGAAGGATCTTATTGTATAAATGGGCTTTTAGGTTAGATAGCTGCTCTGCTTTAATTGATGGCTCTTTTTTAAGAATTTTATTCTCATTAAATTCTTTTTGCTGGTCTATCAGGTCAAATAAACGAATGAATTTTGTGTCTTCTTGTTTTGTTTCAGTGGTTTTAAAATATCTTTTCTCACTCTTTTTAAGTGATTTAATTAGAGTAAAAAGAGTGTCTTTTTTTTCTTTAGGCATTGTATTTATTTATTCAAATAAATCCTTTTAATACTATTATTGGTCAAATATATACTTTTAGAAATCGTAATTATAAAATAATTATGTGTTTTATTAAGACTCTCTTACAATTAATTTTGATTTCATAATTAAATGATATGGATAATAGAGTACAAATATTCGACACGACGTTAAGAGACGGTGAACAGGTCCCGGGTTGCAGGCTAGATACAGAAAACAAGGTATTGATCGCACAGGAACTGGAACTGCTCGGTGTTGATATTATTGAAGCAGGGTTTCCTATTTCAAGCCCTGGTGATTTTGAATCTGTTTCAGAGATTTGCAAAGTTATAAAAAATGCATCTGTTTGCGCTCTTTCAAGAGCTGTGGAAAAAGATATAGAAGTTGCTGCCCAGTCCCTAAAACTTGCAGTAAAGCCCAGAATACATACAGGTATCGGTACATCCGATCAGCATGTGTTTACCAAAATAAAAACAACCAGAGAAGATATATTGGAGCGAAGCAGACAGGCAGTGGCTTATGCCAAGAAGTTTGTTGAAGATGTGGAGTTTTATGCAGAAGATGCCGGGCGTACTGACAATGAGTTTTTGGCAAAAGTTATTGAGGGAGTAATTGCAGTTGGTGCTACAGTGGTCAATATTCCCGATACTACAGGATATTGCTTGCCGGAAGAGTACGGACAAAAAATAAAATTTCTTAGAGAAAATGTAAAAGGAATACACAATGTTGTGATTTCTACACATTGTCACAATGATCTTGGTTTGTCAACGGCCAACTCAATAGCTGGTATTCAAAATGGAGCCAGGCAAATAGAGTGCACTATCAATGGTATCGGAGAAAGAGCAGGAAATACTTCTTTGGAAGAGGTAGTGATGATTATGAAAAAACATAATTGGATGACTTTCGAAACTGGTATAAATACCAAAAGACTTTCAGGAATAAGCAGATTGGTCTCTGAAAAAATGAATATGCCTGTGCAGCCTAACAAAGCCATTGTAGGAAGCAATGCATTTGCGCATTCTTCAGGAATTCATCAGGATGGAGTTATTAAAAACAGAGACAACTATGAAATTATAGATCCGGAAGAAGTGGGTGTGAATGAATCATCAATTATACTCACAGCAAGAAGTGGTAGAGCTGCTTTGAATTATAAAATTGAAAAACTGGGAGTGACTTTATCAAAAGAGGAGCTGGAATCAATATATCAGGAGTTTTTAACAGTAGCCGATAATCAGGGAATTGTAGGTGAAAGTGCATTGAAAAAATTATTAAGTGACCATTTGGTTTCAAATTGAAAAAGGTTAATAAATGCTATAGAAAAAGCATGAAAATCAAAAAATGTGATCATTTTTTGATGGCCAAATAATAAAAATCACTAAATAATTTGGATGATGAATTTTTTTTATGATACTTTTGAGCACGAAAATGAAAAACACACTTGTCATAGCATTTGCGATTATTATTGACGTCACACTAGATGGTCGATCGGGAATGGTATAACAATTAGAATAAAAAATATTTTAAAGCACCATTCCTAAAAGGAGTGGTGCTTTTTTTTTGAATTAGGATGAACGAATAAAGATGTATTACAATAAAGAATCTATCATATACCTGGATGGTGAGTGGGTGAAGGCTATTGAAGCTAAAATCGACTTGTTTAGCCAGACTTTGCATTATGGAAGTGGTGTGTTTGAAGGTATTAGAGCATATGATAGTTCTGCTGGTCCAAATGTATTCAAGGCAAAGGAGCATTATGAAAGGCTGCTTTACTCTGCAAAAAAAATGGGTATAAATATGACTCATACCGTAAATGAGTTAGTAAACCTTACATATGAATTACTTGATAGAAATAATATTTCCGATGCATATATAAGGCCATTGGTGTTTTTAGGAGCCAACATGAAACTGGCAAAAACATTTGATACCCATATAATGATGGCGGCTTGGGAATGGGAACCTTATAGCGGTGAAGATCCTTTAAGGGTAATGGTATCTTCTTTTGAGAGGCCAAACCCAAAATCAGTTCCGATTGACGCAAAAATTTCAGGGCACTACATCAATTCTATTTTAGCAACAAACGAAGCGAAAAGGCTAGGGTATGACGAGGCACTGTTATTGGATTCGAATGGTTATGTGGCAGAGGGGCCGGGAGCTAATTTCTTTTTTGTGAAAGATGGTATCATTTATACCCCTGCATTGGGCAATATTCTTCCAGGTATTACCAGGGCTACTATTATTGAGTATGCTATGGAACTGGGTTATCCAGTTGTGGAGAAGTTTTTCACTTTCGATGAAATAAAAGGTGCAGAGACGGCATTTTTCACAGGTACTGCCACAGAAATCGCAAGCATCAGTTCAATCAACGATATCAAATTTGAAAAAGACTGGAAAGAAACCATCGCTTATGAATTGTTTTTGATGTACAGGCAAAGGGTTAATTCCAATCATGTAGTGTTATAAATATTTAACTTATAAATCAAAAGAAGTAAGTGGAACAAGAACTAAATAAATACAGTAAGACGATTACTCAGGATCCATCACAACCAGCCTCACAGGCGCAGTTGTATGCTACCGGGTTGAGTGAAGAAGATTTAAAAAAAGCGCAGGTTGGTATCGTAAGTACTGGTTTTGAGGGTAACCCTTGCAATATGCATCTTAATATCCTTGCTCATCAGGTGAAAAAGGGCGTAAAGGAAGCTGATCTTGTAGGGTTGATATTTCACACAATTGGTGTTAGCGATGGTATTTCCAACGGAACTGTGGGAATGAAATATTCTCTGGTATCTAGAGACATCATTGCGGATTCTATTGAAACAGTAGTTAATGCACAATTTTATGATGCTGTTGTACCTGTTGTTGGTTGTGATAAAAATATGCCTGGAGCTATGATGGCTTTGGGAAGATTAAACAGGCCTGGGCTGTTGGTTTATGGTGGTACTGTGAGGCCGGGAAAGTGGAAAGGTGAAGACCTGAATATTGTTTCGGCTTTTGAAGCTTACGGTAAAAGATTGGGCAATAATATTTCAGATGAAGATTTTAACGGAATAATAAAAAATGCAATTCCTGGCCCTGGGGCATGTGGAGGTATGTACACGGCTAATACCATGTCATCCGCTATAGAAGCGATGGGTATGTGTTTACCATCCGGATCTAGCAATCCAGCAGAAAGTGAAGACAAAAAGAACGAAACGTTTAGGGTAGGACAGGCTGTAAGGTATTTGATGGAGAATGATATCCGTCCAAAAGACATCATGACTAAAGAAGCATTTGAAAATGCGATAAGATTGATTATGATTTTGGGAGGATCAACAAATGCTGTATTGCATTTGATAGCAATGGCAAAATCTGTAGATGTACCGATTGGTCTTTCTGATTTCCAGAGAATATCAGATAGCACGCCGTTTATAGCAGATTTGAAGCCTAGTGGAAAGTATTTAATGGAAGACCTTCATCATGTAGGAGGAGTGCCTGCTGTGATGAAAGCCTTATTGACAGAAGGATATCTGCATGGAGATTGCCTGACTGTAACAGGTAAAACATTGGCTGAAAACCTTGAAGCAGGCCCTTCTTTGAAAGACAAGCAAAAGGTTATTCATTCATTTAATGAGCCCATTAAAAAAACAGGCCATTTGCAGATTCTGTATGGAAATCTTGCTCCTGAAGGAGCCGTAGCAAAAATTACGGGTAAAGAAGGAGAATACTTTGAAGGACCGGCAAGAATTTATGAGGATGAATTTGAAGCCATCAAAGGGATAGGGGAAGAAGTGCAAAAAGGAGAAGTGATCGTGATCAGGATGTCAGGTCCCACAGGTGCTCCTGGTATGCCTGAAATGCTGAAACCAACAGGTGCAGTGATGGGAGCAGGTCTTGGAAAGGACGTGGCATTAATTACTGATGGTAGGTTCTCAGGTGGTTCACATGGATTCGTAGTTGGGCACATTACTCCCGAAGCACAGGAAGGTGGGCCATTGGCATTTATCAAAAATGGGGATATCATAGCCATTGATGCGGTGAACAATAAACTTGATGTCAAAATTTCTGATGAAGAAATGGCGAAAAGAAAAAATGCATGGGTAAAACCTGAATACAAAGCAACTAGAGGAGTATTAGGTAAATATATAAGGTCAGTAAAGTCAGCATCGGAAGGGTGTGTAACTGACGAATAAGGTTAATGATTGATAATTAACAGTTAAATAAGCATGAATACATCAACATTGGAAGCAGAGAAAGTGACCAAAAAAACTACTGAACGTATGACAGGTTCAGAAGGGCTTTTAAGGTGTTTGCTCGAAGAAGGAGTGGAGACCATTTTTGGTTACCCAGGAGGGGCAATTATGCCCATCTATGATGAATTGTACAAATACGCAGATAGGCTCAAACATGTTCTAGTCCGTCATGAGCAGGGTGCTACCCATGCTGCTCAGGGATTTGCACGTGTCACAGGAAAAACTGGTGTCTGCTTTGCAACTTCCGGACCGGGAGCCACCAATTTGATCACAGGGATTGCTGATGCACAAATTGATTCTACACCATTGGTATGTATCACAGGGCAGGTTGTAGCCCATCTTTTGGGTACAGATGCTTTTCAGGAAACTGACGTGGTAGGTATTTCTATGCCTGTAACCAAATGGAATTATCAGGTAACAAAAGCAGAAGATATTCCTTATGCTATTGCAAGGGCTTTTTATATCGCCAATACTGGTCGTCCAGGTCCAGTTTTAGTAGATATTACCAAGAATGCTCAGTTCGAAGAGTTTGATTACAGTTATGAAAAATGCGAAAGGATCAGAAGCTACCATCCTTATCCTACCTTGGATGAGTCTAAAATAGCTGAGGCTGCTGAATTGATAAATACAGCTAAAAAACCATTTTTGTTGGTAGGGCAGGGTGTATTACTTTCAGATGCGGAGAAAGAATTGATCGCCTTGGCAGAAAAAGCAGGTATTCCTATGGCATCTACTTTACTGGGTTTGTCGGCAGTGCCGACAAGTCACCCATTGTATATGGGTTTCCTTGGGATGCATGGGAATTATGGTCCGAACATCAAAACCAATGAGTGTGATGTATTGATAGCGATTGGGATGCGTTTTGACGATCGTGTTACTGGAGATTTGGAGCATTATGCAAAACAGGCCAAAGTAATACATGTTGAAATTGATCCTGCAGAGATAGACAAAAATGTAAAAACAGATGTAGCAATTAATGCTGATGCCAAACAAGCTTTATTGAAATTGATTCCATTGATTAAAGAAAATAATCATAGCGATTGGGTAAATGAATTTAGAGCATGTGATAAAATAGAGTATGACAAGGTAATAGAGCCTGCTTTCAATCCTAAAGGAGATGAAGTTATCATGCCTGAGGTAATCAAAATGATCTCTGATAAAACGGAAGGTAAGGCGATCATTGTCACCGATGTTGGCCAGCATCAGATGGTTGCCAGCCGGTACTATCAGTTTGCGGAAAAGGACAGCAATGTAACTTCCGGTGGATTGGGGACTATGGGCTTTGCACTTCCTGCATCCATGGGAGCAAAAATGGGACAGCCCGATAGACAGGTAATTGCTGTTATTGGTGATGGAGGCTTTCAAATGACCATTCAGGAACTGGGCACGATTTATCAAAACAATATTGGGGTGAAAATATTGATTCTAAACAATAATTTCCTTGGCATGGTACGCCAGTGGCAACAATTGTTCTTTGAGAAAAGGTATTCTTTTACAGAATTGACCAATCCTGATTTTCAGATTATTTCTGAAGGGTATAGAATACCCCATGCAAAAGTTGAAAAACGAGAAAATCTGGAAACGGAAATAGATAAATGGTTGGCTCATGATGGCCCATATTTACTGGAGGTAGTTGTAGAGCAGGAGGAAAATGTTTTTCCAATGGTACCTACAGGGGCTTCAGTATCAGACATTAGATTAGAATAATAAAGTAGGGAAATCATGGCAGATATATATAGTGAAAATCATTCAGATAAAATGGAAAAAGAGTTTACCCTATCCGTGTTAACGGAAAACAGAGCAGGGTTATTGAACCAGATTTCAATCATTTTCACGAGAAGGAAAATCAACATTGAGAGTCTAAATGTCTCAACCACTGAAGTGCCTGGCATCAGCCGGTTTACTATTGTGGTGACATCTACTCGTGAAAGAATAGAAAAAGTGATAGGTCAGATACGAAAAATAATAGATGTATTAGGGTCATTTTTGTATGAAGAAGACCAGATTTACTATCAGGAAATTGCATTGTACAAAATGCCTACCTCAGTGTTTTTAAATGGTCATTCAATAGAAACACTTGTGAGAAGCAATGGAGCTCGTATTCTGGTGATTGAAGAAGACCATATAGTAATTGAAAAAACAGGCCATAAAAATGAAACGCATGACCTGTACAAGAAACTTGAGCCACTAGGCCTGCTCGAGTTTGTGAGATCAGGACGGGTAGCGATTTCTCAATCGAAAAGAAAAACGGAAGCTTACATTCATGAATTGGAAAATTCTCATTCCAATCAATTGAGAATAGAAGATTATTAATAGCATAAGATCAAGTAAGAAAATTATAAAACAAATTGAAAATCAGTAAATATTAAAGTTAGAAAAATGGCAAAATTAAATTTTGGTGGAGTAGAAGAAAATGTTGTTACCAGAGAAGAATTTCCTCTGAGCAAAGCACAAGATGTTTTGAAAGACGAAATTGTAGCCGTTATTGGTTATGGTGTACAAGGACCTGGGCAATCATTGAATTTGAAAGACAATGGGATAAACGTAATTGTTGGACAAAGACAACCATCTAAATCATGGGACAAAGCTGTGGCAGATGGTTTTGTGCCGGGAGAAACGCTTTTCTCAATCGAAGAAGCTCTTGAAAGAGGTACTATCATTTGTAACCTACTTTCAGATGCTGCACAAATTGCATTGTGGCCAACAATTAAGAAATACCTTACTCCAGGAAAATCATTGTATTTTTCTCACGGATTTGGTGTGACTTACAAAGAAAAAACGGGTATAATTCCTCCTGCAGACGTAGATGTATTTTTGGTTGCTCCTAAAGGATCTGGTACTTCTTTGAGAAGACTGTTTGTTGAAGGAAAAGGACTTAACTCTTCTTTTGCCATTGAGCAGGATGCGACAGGAAAAGCCAAAGACAAAGTGATCGCTATGGGTATCGCTGTTGGGTCAGGTTACCTGTTCGAAACTACTTTCTACAAAGAAGTATCTTCTGACCTTACAGGCGAAAGAGGCACTTTGATGGGAGCTATCCAGGGATTGTTTCAGGCTCAGTACGAAGTATTGAGAGCCAATGGACACACCCCTTCTGAAGCTTTCAATGAGACAGTAGAAGAAGCTACTCAATCATTGTATCCATTGATCGCAGAAAACGGAATGGATTGGATGTATGCCAATTGTTCAACAACTGCCCAAAGAGGTGCTTTGGATTGGAAAGATGAATTTCACAAGGCTACTAAGCCGGTATTTGAGAAATTGTACAAATCAGTAATAGATGGCAAGGAAGCTCAAAGATCTATTGATGTAAATTCTCAACCTGATTACAGAGAAAAACTGGAAGTTGAATTGAAAGAGTTGTACGACTCTGAAATGTGGCAGGCAGGAAGAACTGTAAGAGGTTTAAGACCAGAAAACAAGTAGAATCGTTTTATATTTAAAACTCAGCAGGAATTTATTTTCCTGTTGAGTTTGTTTTTTTCTTGATATAGTAAATGACGTTTTGCTATAGAATTACACAATACTCAAAATTAAATTATTGTATAGGTTAGATTCCTTCCTCAGACAGGAAGGTTTTGTTTTATATTAAAATTGATGACCTAATGCGTCAGAATTTATTACATGGTGGATCACAAAAACTTGATTATGAAATCAGGGATATTGTGAAAAAGGCTGAACAGCTGGAGAAACTTGGCAAAAAAATCTATTGGGAGAATATCGGAGACCCAATATTGAAAAATGCTGATGTGCCAGACTGGATCAAAGAAATTGTTTCTGAACTGGTGATGGACAACAAGAGCTATGGCTATTGTCACTCAAAAGGAATCATTGAAACCAGAAAATTTCTGGCAGAAAAAAACAATGAATTTGAAGGGGTACAGATCAATTATGATGACATCCTTTTCTTTAATGGGCTGGGAGATGCCATTGGTAAATTATATCAATTCTTAAATCCGTATTCCCGTGTGATAGGGCCTTCTCCGGCATATTCTACCCATTCTGCTTTTGAGGCAGCACACTCTAACAAAGAGCCTCTGACATACAACCTTGATCCGGATAACAACTGGTATCCCGATTTGGATGATTTGTATCTGAAAGTAAAATACAATCCCAGCATAGTAGGCATATTGGTGATCAATCCTGACAATCCTACCGGAGTGGTGTACCCTGAATCCTATCTGAAAAGGATAGTTGAAATAGCAAAAGAATTTAACTTGTTTGTAGTCAGTGATGAGATTTATGGTAACATCATTTACAATGGCAACAAAACCAAGAGGTTGTCAGAAGTGCTTGGTGACGTACCGGGTATTTCTTTGAAAGGAATATCAAAAGAAGTGCCCTGGCCAGGCAGCCGATGTGGTTGGATGGAATTTTACAACAGAAAATCAGATCGTAACTTCGATGATTATTGTTTGGCGTTGGAAAATGCCAAAATGGTAGAAGTATGTTGTACTACATTGCCACAAAGAGCGATACCAAGGATATTCTCCCATCCAAAATATCATGAATACCTAAAAGAAAAAAATGAATCCATTGCCTCACGCAGCAACATCATTGGCAATCACTTCAAGAACATAGATTATATCAAATTCAACAAGACCAACGGGGCATTTTATAATACCATAGTCTTTCAGGATGGGGTATTGAACAACAACCAGTTTTTGAAAATTGAAGATGACAAAACCAGAGAATTGGCGGAATCCTGGGTGAATGGAATTTCAAAACCGGATAGCAGGTTTGTATATTATCTGCTTGCAGCAAAAGGAGTTTGCGTGGTTCCATTGTCGTCATTCCAATCCAATTTACTTGGTTTCAGAATTACATTGCTGGAAGAAAACCCTGAAGTGCTGCAATATACTTTTCAGCAAATAGCAGAAGCCATCAATGAATTTTGCAATTCGGACAAAGTAATGGAAACTGAACAGGTTAACCTTGCATAGTTGACATGGGCGTAGCTACTTCCAGACAATCAAGTGATCTATTACCGCAGGAAGCTCCGGAACTACATGACATAGTCTCGGCTGGGCAAATTCTCAAAGGAGTAGTAATTCAATCTCCATTGGTGAAAAATGCCAATTTTTCCGAACGATTTGGTGCTGATATTTATTTTAAAAGAGAAGACCTGCAAGTAGTTCGGTCTTATAAAATAAGAGGAGCATATAACAAAATTTTTTCTCTGAGTGAGGAGGAAAAATCTAATGGAATAGCCTGTGCCAGTGCAGGCAACCATGCACAGGGAGTGGCATACTCATGTTATAAATTGGGTATCAAAGGAGTGGTTTTCATGCCTTGCCCAACACCGAAGCAAAAAATCAGGCAGGTTAAAATGTTTGGTAAAGATAAAGTAGAAGTGCGATTGGTTGGAGATACTTTTGATGATGCTTACAAAAGTGCCATGGAATATTGCACCGATCATCAGGTTGCCTTTATTCACCCGTTTGATGATGAAAAAGTAATTGCCGGACAGGCTACTGTCGGGCTGGAGTTGCTTCAGGATATCGAAGACAAAATAGATTATCTTTTTGTTCCCATAGGTGGAGGTGGTTTGGCGTCTGGTCTGATTAGTGTATTTAAAAGGTTGTCTCCAAATACCAAAATAATAGGAGTAGAACCGGAAGGAGCACCTGCAATGAAAACTTCGATCGAAAAGGGCATAAATACGCCACTTACCGAAATTGATACTTTCGTTGACGGGGCTGCAGTGAAGCAGGTTGGCAACCTTAATTTTAAAATTTGCAAGGATCACCTGGATGATATCATCCTTGTACCGGAAGGTAAAATTTGTTCGACCATTCTTCAATTGTACAACGAAGAGGCAATTATTACTGAGCCAGCAGGTACATTGAGTATATCGGCACTTGATTTTTACAAAGAAAAAATAAAAGGAAAGACGGTTGTTTGTATTGTCAGTGGCAGCAACAACGACATTACCCGAACAGAAGAAATAAAAGAACGCTCCTTACTTTACGAAGGGTTGAAACATTATTTCATTATAAGGTTTCCTCAACGTGCAGGAGCATTACAGGAGTTTGTAAATGATGTATTGAGTCCGGGAGATGATATCGTGCATTTTGAGTATTCTAAAAAGCACAGTAGAGAAAGAGGACCTGCGTTGATTGGTATAGAAATACAAAACAAAGAAAACCTGAATTTACTTTTCTCGAAAATGGAGGAAAAGAATTTCGTGTTTGAATACCTGAACAATAAACAAGATTTATTGCAGTATTTGATTTAAAATAGTTGATTATTATAAAATAAATGAAAGTACTAAAATTTGGCGGAACATCAGTTGGCACTGCCGATAGCTTGCAAATAGTAAAGCAAATAGTTGAAGAGAGGCTTGATCAGGATAAGTTGATCGTGGTAGTATCTGCCTTGGGAGGAGTCACGTCGCAACTGGTGGATTGCGCTGGTCAGGCTTCTTATGGCAACAAAACTTATGAAAATATACTGTCTGAGTTGGAAGAAAGGCACTTGAAGGTAGTAACACAGCTGATTGGTAAAGATTCCTCAGAGAAGCAGAGGGCAAAGGTTATAGAGAAATTCAAAAAACTAAAAGACCTGTTTCAGGGAGTTTACTTCGTAAAAGAACTTTCCAACAAAGTAAAAGATGCCATTCTGAGTTATGGTGAGATTCTTTCTTCCTATATTATACATGAATATTTGAAATCTCAGGGGATTTCTAATGACCTGATGGATCCACGGAAAGTGATTGTCACTGACAGCAACTTTGGAAAAGCCAATGTTGATTTTGAAATTACAAACCAGAATATTGTTGATTATTTTCAAGACACTACTTATCCCGTTATTGTTCCGGGGTTTGTTTCCGGAAATAGCAAAGGAGTAACAACTACTTTGGGGAGAGGTGGTTCTGACTATACTGCAGCCATACTCGCAGGAGCATTGAGGGTGGATGCACTCGAAATCTGGACAGATGTAAACGGAATGATGACTGCCGATCCGCGAATGGTGTCAACAGCTCATACGATAGAAAACATTACTTATCAGGAGGCGATGGAGCTTTCTCACTTTGGTGCTAAAGTAATTTACCCTCCGTCTATTCAACCTGTTTTAGGAAAGAAGATACCGACTTTTGTAAAAAATACTTTTGACAAAGACGGAGCATACACCAAGATAAGTAATGTAAGTACTTCAAATTCTGAAATTATTAAAGGGATTTCCAGTGTCAAAAACATTACCCTTTTGAACCTGACTGGCAGTGGTATGGTAGGCATACCAAGCTTTTCCAACCGCTTGTTCAAAGCACTTTCTGAAGCTAAAATCAATGTAATCATGATTACTCAGGCTTCATCTGAGCATTCGATTTGCGTAGGTATAGACGATGCTGATGTGGATGCTGCCAAGCAAAGTATTGATCAGGAGTTTGTCTATGAAATGAATACCAAAAAGATCAATGCATTGGAAATAGAAAGAAATCTGGCAGTGGTCGCTTTGGTTGGAGAAAAGATGCAACACCATGTTGGTGTGAGTGGCAAGATGTTTGAGTCTCTTGGACTCAATGGCATCAATATCAAAGCCATTGCACAGGGGTCATCTGAGCGCAACATCACTGCAGTAATTGATGAGCACAATCTAAGGAAGGCATTGAATGCATTGCACGAAAGCTTTTTCCTTTCCAGAAGAAAAAAGCTCAATCTTTATATGATTGGTGTGGGCAATGTAGGCGGTACTTTGCTGGATCAAATAGCCAAACAACACAGTTACCTGCTTGAAAATGAACAAATTGATCTACGCATAGTCGGTATTGCCAATAGCAAAAGAATGCATTTTGAAGTAGATGGTATTGATTTGGAAAATTGGAAAACCACTCTTTTTGAAAAAGGTGTCGGCATGGATGCAGACCTTTTTATCAAAAAGATCAAATCCTACAACCTGATCAATAGTGTCTTCATAGACAACACTGCAAATGCTGATATAGCCGGATTGTACAAGGATGTGTTGTTAAACAATATTTCCATTGTTACCCCCAACAAAATAGCATGTGCTTCATCCTATGAAAATTACAAAGAACTTAAAAATATCACCCAGGAATATAATTCTCGTTACCTGTTCGAAACTAATGTGGGAGCCGGATTGCCCATCATTTCTACATTGAGTGATTTGATAAAGAGTGGGGATAAAATCAATAAAATCCAGGCCGTACTTTCTGGCAGCCTCAATTTTATATTCAACTATTTCAATGCAGACACTAAGTTTGTTGACATAGTAAAACAGGCTCAGGTTGATGGCTACACAGAACCTGATCCACGAATTGATTTGAGTGGGGTTGACGTGATGCGTAAGATCTTGATTTTGGTGAGGGAAAGTGGTTTCAGGTTTGAATTGGAGGATATTGAAAATGAAGCTTTTATTCCTGAAGAATGTATGAAAACAGACAGTGTAGAAGCATTCTATAAAAAAATAAGTGAAAATGAAGCCCATTTCCAAGCCATATTCGCCAAAGCATATGCTGAAAACAAAAGGCTAAAATACGTCGCTACTTTCGATAAAGGTAAGGCTTCTGTGGGTTTAAAAGAAATACCTTCAGACCATCCTTTCTATAACTTGGAAGGCAAGGACAATATCGTTTTGTTTTATACCAACAGGTACAACGAGCAGCCATTGGTAATTAAAGGAGCAGGAGCAGGGGCAGGTGTGACGGCATCCGGTATCTTTGCCGACATTATGAAAATTGCTAACAGCTGATAGGAACAAACGAATGCAAGAATCAATAAAAGTATTTGCGCCGGCAACAGTAGCGAATGTAGGGTGTGGCTTTGACATCATGGGGTTTGCCCTTGATGGGATAGGTGAGGAGATTATCATTCGAAAAACAGAGACTAATGCCCTCACAGTATTGCCTGTCCGTGGGTTTGAAGACATACCAACTGATCCTGAAAAAAATGTAGCAACAGTGGCGGTAAAAGCCATGTTGGAAAGGTTGTCTGTAACTCAGGGTTTTGAATTTGAATTCATCAAACATATTAAACCCGGAAGTGGTCTGGGTACAAGTGCTTCCAGTTCAGCTGGGGCAGTGTTCGGAGTGAATGAAATGCTCGGAAGGCCTTTTGAGAAAAAAGACCTGGTGGAGTTTGCTATGGAAGGGGAAAAGCTACTTTCCGGTAAAGCGCACGGAGATAATGTATCGCCTTCTTTGCTTGGAGGATTTCAGTTGATTCGGGGGTACAATCCACTTGATTTGGTCAATGTTTCTTTTCCTGAAAACTTGTATGTGACCATTGTTCATCCTCAGGTAGAAATAAAAACCTCTGA
Organism: Reichenbachiella sp. MALMAid0571; assembly: GCF_040151475.1. Classification (NCBI taxonomy): domain Bacteria; kingdom Pseudomonadati; phylum Bacteroidota; class Cytophagia; order Cytophagales; family Reichenbachiellaceae; genus Reichenbachiella; species Reichenbachiella sp. MALMAid0571. Next base: position 34,699 of record NZ_JBDKWG010000092.1, read on the forward strand.
GGCTCGTAAAATGCTAAGGACAGAAATACCAATGTCAGAAGCAGTGACACAATGGGGAAATGTAGGAGGACTGGTTGCGGGATTATATACCTCAGATTTGGATTTGATAGGTCGGTCGATGCAAGATGTGATTGTAGAACCTATCCGTTCCAAACTCATTCCTAAATTTGACGAAGTGAAGGCTGCTTCGCTTGCAGTTGGTGGTGTTGGTTGTAGCATTGCCGGCTCAGGACCTTCCATATTTACTTTCAGCAAAGACGAGGAAACAGCTCAAGAAATTAAATTGAAAATGACAGAAATATATAGTGAAGCTGGTATTGAGGTGATATTATATATTTCTAAAATAGGAAAAACTGGTGCGAGGATAATCGACTAGTATAAAGAATAAAATTGAGGTACCATGAAGTGCTTGTCTTAATTTGGAAGGTCTAAACCTTCTGACTTCTGACTTCTGACTTCTGACTTCCAACTTCTTAAACAATGAAATACTACAGCACAAATAAATCAGTTCCGAAAGTTTCTTTTGAAGAAGCTATAGTAAAAGGATTGCCCGAAGACAATGGACTTTTTATGCCAGAAAAAATAGTGTCACTGCCACAGTCGTTTATCGATGGTTTGAAAGGCTCTTCATTGCAGGAGATAGGCTATGAAGTGGCGAGCAGGTTTATTGACAATGAAATACCTGAAGCCAATTTAAGAACTATTGTTAATGATACGCTGGCATTTGATATTCCTGCTGTACGTGTAGAAGATAATGTTTATTCTTTGGAATTGTTTCATGGGCCTACATTGGCATTCAAAGACGTAGGCGCACGGTTTCTGGCAAGATGCCTTAGCTATTTTTCTGCTAAAAAAGCACGAAAAGCGACCATTCTGGTGGCAACTTCCGGAGATACAGGGAGTGCCGTAGCACACGGTTTTCTTGGATTGGAAAATATCAATGTTGTAATCCTTTACCCTAAGGGAAAAGTAAGTGACATTCAGGAAAAACAATTGACTACACTTGGCCAGAATATTACTGCATTGGAAGTCGATGGAACTTTTGATGATTGCCAGGCATTGGTGAAAAAATCTTTTTTGGATAAACCTATAAAAGATAAATTTCATTTAACATCTGCTAATTCTATCAATATGGCAAGGTTGATACCACAGTCATTTTACTATTTCTGGGCTTATGCCCAGGTGAAAGATGGAAACCGTCCTGTATATATATCTGTTCCGAGTGGTAACTATGGCAACCTTACTGCCGGACTGTTGGCTCAGAAAATGGGGCTTCCAATCGATCGTTTTATCGCCTCAGCCAATGCCAATGATATTGTACCTGCCTACCTGACTAGTGGCGTGTTCGATCCGAAAGCCTCTGTGCAGACCATCTCTAATGCCATGGACGTAGGCAACCCGAGCAATTTCGCACGGATGATGGATTTGTTTGGGGGGGATGTAAATGAATTTAGAAATTACATTTCAGGATACAGCTACTCCGACGAAGAAACTAGGGCTTGTATGCAGGCAGTATTTGCAAAGCAAGGCTACATGCTTGATCCTCACGGAGCAGTAGGCTATCTGGGTTTAAAAGAATACATGAAAGACAAAGATGGTGTAGGAGTATTTTTCGAAACGGCACACCCTGCCAAGTTTGGTGATGTCGTAGAAGAAACCATTCACACCAAAATAGACATCCCAGCACGATTGCAGGAGTATGTAGATAAAACCAAAGTTTCCATCGAGATCAACAATAGCTACGAAGAGTTGTTGGCTGTTTTTGGGGAGGTGCTAGTATAATTGTAATTCATCTTTCTATTTGAATAGAGATTCTTTACTACGTTCAGAATGACAAGGTAGGGAAGGTCGTAACCTTTGTCATCTTGAGCGCTCGTCTGCCGACGAGGCAGGAAGCGAAAGATATCCTGTCTTGCTCAGCTTTCCCTCCTCTGGTCTAAAAAAAGGCACCATGAAATTTCTACCTCCGCAGAAATGACGAAGCACGTTATACCTACGGAGGCAAGCATCCCATAGAGATGACAAGACTAAGGGATTGTGACTTATAAGAGCAGCCACAGCACTATTCCACTTCCATTATTTACCTCGAAATCTCCTTCTAGGTAAAACCCCTAAATTTTTAAGTTTGGAAAAACCCCGATATATGGGGATGCCGGATGTATGACCTTTGTTTCATAATTACAATGTTTCAAAATAAAACAAAAGAGTCATGAAAACTACTACTAATTTTTACACCGCACTGATCTTAATCATCAAGTTGTTACCGATCATCCTGATTTTAGCCGCCGCAAGTTGCAGCAATGCCCAGGAATTAAAATTATCCACCTACATAGAAAAAACTA
>NZ_JBDKWG010000093.1:0-43875 GCF_040151475.1 Reichenbachiella sp. MALMAid0571
CAGTCCGGTTTAGCGCAAAAACAGGAAAAAAAACCAAAACCAAAACCGTATTCGAAAAAGGGACGATCAAAATCTAATTTTAGGTTCTGAAAATTGAATTTTTTACTCTCCTGATTATTGAAAGTCCGACAGACTCCTAGAGTCTTGAAATCTCAAAAACCTATACCCCCCAAACTCGCCGAAAGCTTCCTTTCATGGTTCTGCAAAGGAGAACTGCTGGAGGAAATTCTGGGGGACTTATATGAATACCATGAGGAGTTGCTTGACAAACCTGATTGGAAAAGAAAACTTTTCTACTGGTTTCATGTATTCCACTTTCTCAGGCCTTTTGCAATAAAAAAAACAAAGCCAAGTCAATCAAATACTACTGCCATGTTCAGACATAATTTTCTTATCACCTTCCGAAATTTCAAGCGTTACAAAAGTTCATTTTTTATCAACTTGATTGGCCTATCAACAGGATTGGTTTGCATCTTACTAATTTATTTATGGGTACGTGATGAGCTTGCTATGGATAAGTTTCACACCAATGACCACAGACTTTACCAGATGTTGGAAAACGTAGATCAAGGAACGGGAATGATAACCCGTCACAGTACATCAGGCCCAACCGCCAAAGCTTTGGCAGAAGAAATGCCTGAAGTTGAATATGCAGCAATGACGACTTGGGTATCCGATTACACGCTTTCATTTAATAGTAAAGATGTAACGGGAAAAGGAATATACGCCAGCAAAGATTATTTTCAACTGTTTTCCTACAAGCTCATTCAGGGAAAAAGCAATCAAGTTTTAGCTGATAAAAAATCGATAGTACTGTCAAAAAATCTTGCAGTTAGTCTATTTGGTACAACGGAAGATGTAGTCGGCAAAATTCTAGAGTGGCAGCATGAAGAGAAATATCAGGTTTCTGGTATTTTTGAGAACTCTCCAAATAATTCTTCTGTTCAGTTTGACTTTCTCTTGACATTCGAAGGATTCCTAGATAATAATAAGTGGGCAACCAATTGGTTTAATACTTCACCAAGCACCTTTTTGCTAATGAAAGAGGGTGTTGATATTCAAGACTTCAATTTAAAAATTGTAGATTTAGTTCGAACCAAAACAGAGGGAAAAGCCAGTCATAGGACTCCATTCATCACTCCATATTCGGATGTTTACCTTTATAATAAATATGAAAATGGTGTTCAGTCAGGGGGACGGATTACTTATGTAAAGCTCTTTTCGATCATTGCACTATTCATATTGGTAATCGCATGTATCAATTTTATGAATCTATCTACGGCAAGAGCTTCCAGAAGAATTAAAGAAGTTGGAATTAAGAAGGCACTTGGGGCATATAGGGCAACACTTATTGCACAATATTTGGGAGAATCCATTCTGCTATCTTTTTTATCCTTGGTTATTTCAATATTGATTGTCGTTGTGCTGCTTCCTCAATTCAGTGACATTACTGGGAAGCAACTTCAAATCGAACTCAACTTATCTCTCTTAACTTGTTTATCGGTTGTTGTTTTGGTAACGGGTCTGTTGGCAGGTAGCTATCCAGCCCTGTATCTTTCAAAATTTAATCCTATCTCTATGTTTAAAAATAACCTCAGCGGAGGTGTTGGAGAGTTGTGGGTTCGAAAAGGATTGGTCATTTTTCAATTTACGATTTCTATCGTACTCATTATTTCGGTTTTAGTGGTATACAAGCAAATTGAATTTACACAGAATAAGAATTTAGGATATAAAAAAGACAATATATTAATTATTGATAGAAATGGACAGTTAGGAAATGACAGAAAACTAAAAACCTTTATTACCGAAATACAGAACCTTCCCGGGATTGAAATAGCTGCAAGTTCCGGACACGATATGACAGGCCACAATGGTGGTACGTATGGCTTATTCTGGCCTGGAAAAGACCCTGAAGATAGAACTGAATTTGAAAGGATGCCAATAACACATGGGATGTTGGATGTACTTGGTATTGAAATGAAGGAAGGAAGGGCATTTTCAGAAGAATTCCCTTCAGATAGTAGCAAAATTATATTTAACGAAGCTGGGATTGATTTTATGGGATTGACAGACCCTATTGGGAAAGTGGTCAAATTATGGGGAGAAGAACGGCAGATAATAGGTGTAGTTAAGAATTTTCATTTTGAGTCTTTTCATGAAAATGTAAAACCATTGTTTTTTTGGCTCTCACCAAATAGAACGGAATATGTTATGGCTAGAGTAGAAAAAGGAAAAGAGCAAGAAGCCATTCAAAACCTTGAAAAATTTCACGCAGACTTCAATCCGAATTTCCCAATAAATTATCGTTTTTTAGATACTGACTATCAAGCACTTTACGAATCAGAAAAGCGAGTATCTGTTCTTTCCAGCTATTTTGCTGGTATTGCCATTCTTATTTCGTGCCTGGGTCTTTTTGGGCTAGTAGCCTTTACTGCTGAGCGTAGATTGAAAGAAATTGGCATTAGAAAAATACTTGGCTCAAGTTCGTTTGGCATCATTGGACTACTCTCCTTCGATCTTACCAAGATGGTTATTTTGGCTATTCTAATTGGTCTGCCTATGAGTTACTTTATTGCTGACGAATGGCTTGATGGTTTCGCTTTTAGAATTACTCTGGAATGGTGGTTCTTCTTTGGAGCTGGTTTTATGGCTCTTCTTATCGCATGGCTCACTATTAGTTTTCAAATCTTAAAAACTGCTAATGTTAATCCAATTGAGTGTCTAAGAGATGAATAACTCTAAACTACTCAAATTCGCCGAAGACTTTCTCTCACAGTACTGCAAAGGAGACTCCTTGAAGAGTTACTGGATAAACCTGATAGGAAAAGAAGACTGTTTTACTGGTTTCATGTGCGTCATTTATTGAGGTCTTTTGCATTGAAAATCAAACCACTCTAATTCTTCAGTTATGCTAAGACATTTAATCTTATTTCGACACATTTCAGACACAACAAAACCACTTTTTAAGGAACAACCAGTTAACCCGATATCAAAAAATTGAAGTTATCATCAAATAGTTGATGACTTAGGATTTGGATCGGATTTCTCTCCTCATAAACAGATAATAACTGACTGAAAAGCAAACTACCGTAAGAGCTGTAAGACCTGTGAGTTGTGGCCAAACCAGTAATAAACTCTGTCCAAGTGGCAGTGGCCCGGGTATAGCCCCCTGAAGCTGCTCCATTGAGAGTGGCCCCAAAGTACGTACTGTTGGAGTTAAAAGTGTAGAGGTGGCCTCATTATAAAGTTCGTTGGGCATTACTTGCGACAAGCTGAATTTCAATTTTTCATAGAAATAGACTGCTCTTTGTGAGGCAAACTTTGAGGGCTGAAAAGCTTTGGTAATTATATTGACTATGAGGGGATAAAACATCGTGAAAAACAACCACACTCCTATGCCTGACAGGGCAGATGTAGCTGATTGTTTGAACCGAACCGAAAATAAAATGGATAGGTTCAACCAAAAAGACACATATACTACACTTAACAAGGTAAAGAAAATTATCCGCAGAAATTCCTCAGCAGTTGGTGGAATCCCCACAACTATCAATCCTGTACCCAGAACCGTGAAACTCAGAGCAAAAAACAAAATACCCAATACGATTATTGAAGCGACAAATTTTGCATTGAGGATGTAGTCTCGTGGTATGGGCTGAGCCAGAATGCGGCTTAGAGTTCCCCTGTTCTGCTCTGAATTAACGGCATCAAATCCCATACTAACCCCCATTAATGGTCCTAAAAATCCTACAAACACAAAAAATGAGGGAAGTGTACCATCTGAAATGGTAAACAGCTTCAAAAAGAAAAATGCGTTTTCAACATTTCCTGAATCAGCTATCTTATCAAGATTAGTCAGTGCGGTATATATTGACCCAATACATGTAAGTACAATAATAGCAATCAGGATCATCACTCGCCAACTTCGAATATGGTCTGCAATTTCCTTTTGTACCATCGACCAAAACGGATGAACAGCCTGATCTCCCGGTACTTTATCTTGCTGAGAAAAAAACAAAACCAATTTTGCCCATATTGAGCTCTCTATAACCTTTTCTGTTGAATTATTCATCTTCATTACCTCCTTCAAAATAACGATGATAGATATCATCCAATCCGTATTCTTTTTTGTATAAGTGGCTCAAACCCACCCCGGAATCTATGATGGTTTTAGATATTTGATTTGAAATATCCTGAGTGCATTCTATCCGCCAAATGTCACCCTCGACCTGTACTGACTCCACTGTCTCAATATTTTTAACTTTATTCAGTAAGGTAGTTTTCTCACTATTTCCATTTGCTGCCAAACCAACTTCAATGGTGTATGCACCACTATTGAACAATTGCTTTGCCAGCGAATCAACATTGCCTTCTGCTAATAATTTCCCTTTAACGAATATACCCACCCGATCGCACACTTGCTGTACCTGATGCAAATGGTGGGAAGAAAAAAGCACTGTAATTCCATCTTGTTTACTGAGTTGAACAATAAGTTCCAAAAATGCCTTTACACCAGTAGGGTCAATCCCCAAAGTAGGTTCATCGAGGATAATGACTTCAGGGTTTTTGATCAATACATCAGCAAGTCCCAGGCGTTGGCGCATTCCACGTGAATATTTACCAGCCTTTTTATGCATGTCTTCCGACAAGCCTACTCTTTCCAGTAGCTGCAACGACCTTTTTTGAGCCTCAATCCCCGAAACGCTGTTTAACCTGGCAGTGTACATAAGGTTTTCAAAACCAGTGAGGTCATCGTAAAAACCTACATCTTCGGGCAAATAGCCAACCTTTTGTTTTACATTTATGGGATTCCTTTCAGGGTCAATGTTACATACTTTCACACTCCCCGAATCAGACTCGGATAAGCCCATCAACATAAGGATGGTTGTAGATTTCCCTGCTCCATTAGGACCCAGAAGTCCAAAAACCTCTCCCTTTTCTATAGACAGATTTAGTTTGTCAACAGCAGTGTAGCTCCCATACTTTTTTGTGAGGTCGGATATTTCTATAACTGGAGTGCTCATACCCTACCTCCTTCCGTATTTTCGGACAAGATAATACACACCTCCGAGTGCTCCTGCTATGATCAACACCCCGAGCCAACCCCAAAGCAAAGGTGTTTTAACCGAAATCCTAAATGCTGTTTTGGAAGATACTTCAGGAGTTTGAGCAGTAATATTGGTTACATAATCTCCGGGAATAGCCTTGTCATCCGCTTTGATTGTAGCGAATACGGGTACACTACCTCCCGCTTCCAGGTGGATAACCGTATCAGGTTTGAATGTGACATCCCAGTTTTTAGGTTTTGAAGCACTGAACCTAATATTATTCAACTCACTTGAACTGGTATTTCTGATAAGCAACTCCACCCTCTTTTCACTTCCTGCTGTTATACCAGTACTCAGCAGTCCGTTTGGAGTAGTCAGTTCCATTTCATAAGAACCTGTAATGACAACTTCCAATTCTATGACTGCAGAAGTAGAACTGGTTACTGCCTGGATCGGTATTTTATATGTTCCAGCTTCAATATTATGCGGTGGTTTGATTTCTACTGTGATCTTAGAGGTAGCATTGGCATCAATCTCTACAGCAGTCGCTTGCTTGTAATTGGGTTTAAAAATCACATTCCACCCACGGAGAGAACTTGCCCGGAGAGAATAGAGCTGTTTTTCACCTGTATGATTTTTCAGTTCTGTTTGAAAAGTAAAAGTAGATTTGGCATGACCTTGCATATTCGCCTGTTCGGAAGTGAATTCTGTTTTATATGTTCCCTGCTCAGAAACTTCCACTGCCAAAGGAAGTATCCCAAAATTTCTGGCAACCACATTGAACCTGTGCATTCCTTTGTCCACTTTCAAAGGAACATCTACTTTCAGCGAGATGGTTTTTTTCTCTCCGGGCAGGACAGAAATCTGATTGATAGTCCACCCTCCTGACTTCATAGTATATCCCCACTCCTTAGGAATACCCGACAAGGAAATGTTAACATCCTTGATACTACTACCATTGTTAATGACATCTATAGAGTAGTCGATGGATTCTCCCGGTGGAACAGAAATGTTGGTGTAAGGTGTGTAAAGGCTTATTCCGTTTGCTGCATTTGCAACATTTTGACAGAACAATAAAAGGATTAGTGATGCTAAAGTATAGCTGAAAAATTGCGTACGAACTGACATAAAAAACTTTTTTTATCTTAGATGACTATTAATACGGTTTCCAAAAAACGGAAATAAAATTATCTCATGTACTTCTGTTAATGTTGAATGTTATGCTGGCAAATGTAATAATGGAGGATATCATTGAAAATAGTTAGCATACCGACACAATGTTAAAAATTGTTAAAACTTTTTAACAAAAGTTAAAACCGATCGTCTAAAAAAGTTTTCCTAAAATGAGAGCTTACTGAAGAAGTGATGTTGTGGATTAAAAACCCATCACCTGAACTGAATAATCTGAGGACTTGATATGTCAAAGTCTTGAAGCTCCAGATTTCCTATGGTGGAAAAATTGAAACTGCGGGAAGCTCCTTGAAAAGGAACAGAAGGATAAAAACCAAGACGGAATTGTATGGTATTGAAAGCCAGGTTGTCATTTTTTAATCTCAGCCCAAATCCGGCTCCATAATAACTATCTCTTCCTCTTGTAGTATTTATCAACCCAAAGTCAAAAAAGGCTAAAAAAGCCGTGCGAAATCCGCCCACATAAAAGGGCGTAAAAATTACAGATTCGGTATTGACTACAAATCGTTCTGTTCCGGTCAGGAAAAAATTATATAGCCCTCTGATTCCATTAGCATCATTTATATCAATATAATCCTGTTCTTTTCTTCGGATTCCTTTGGTGTAATCCACCGTAACAAACTGTCGGTATTTGAACAAATTCCATGTATGTAATCGTGAAAAATATTCTCCCCTCATCTTTAATACTCCCTGTTCAAGGGTCTTGTGCCTGAAAAAACCACCCAGCTTGAATGTACCCTTGATATAGCCGAATTTTTTCAATACCTCCCCTTCTGCAAACTCAATCCCGATATACTCTCTATTGAAGAACTCTCCTATTTGGTATCCGGTAGTAAGTTGCAATGAGGTTCCTACTGGAATATCTTCAGTTCTTCCAAAATTTCTGATGAGCCGGTCTTTGTAGTAGCCTCTGGAACTTAAGCCCACTCCTATCAGCATGTTGGTTCTGTCATGAAATGCCTGATTGTAGTCCAATTGTACTTCCGGACTATCCATAAAATTTCTTCTGGTTATTCTTCCTGAAACGATAAACCTAAGCCTTTCACGGTTCTTCAAAATAGATGGCACATGCAAGGTTTTAAAGGAACGTGCAAACCAAACATCCTGGAAAACCTCTTTATGGGAAATAATAGTAATTGAATCTGTTACATTATCGAATGCCCGGAATTGATTGTGGTTTTTACTACTAAACTCTACACCCCCGGCATACTCAATATCCGGGGTATAGAAATTTCGGTACAATTTTATGCCATAGCCATGATTGGCAAAAGATGTTACATAATTGAGCTCACCTGTGACAAATGAGCCTCCAATGTTTCTAACCAGATAATACCCATCATAACCAATACTATTTTCTCCAATATCATCTATAATAATATTGTTTTCATTTTCATGACCTGTACCGAAAATATTAATATTACTGATCCCTATACTAGATGTAGTAGTTTCAGCATCGGTACTGTAATCAAATTTCAAGGGGAAAAGGTCTCTGGTTACCACATAGAGATTTGCTTCTTCAGGGCTGCTTCCCTCAGCTACGTATATCCTTGCATCTTTGATATAATCAAGCTTTCGAATAAGCCTTTCGTTATCAGCAAGTTCATCGGCTCTAATCACACTTCCTTTCCGTACTATCAGGTTTTGCTGAATGATTTTATCGCTGGTAGCAATGTGCAATCCATTGATGGTTTTTGTAATTATAGAAGTTTCTAATTTGGTAGTATCCTCTACATTGGTTCCAAAGACCTTAAGCTTCTTCAGATTTATCTGATTGACAGTGGCTCCATCGTATTTGAGATACCTCTCTTTACTTTCCTCAAAATTTGATTTCTCCGCAGCTTTTTCCTCCGCAAGTTTTTGTTCATCCTTTTCAAATAACAAAGTATAGAGTAAGGAGGAATATTTGTTACTGGACAGCTTATTTACCAGAGAATTGTAAAATTCATTGGTACTGTTAAGCGAATGCTTCTTTTGATAACAATGCAAAGTGTCCGGTACTACAAAAACCGTATCTCTTGCGACATAATAAGCATCTTTTTCGATTACAAAAAAATGACCTGCTTTTACCTTAATACTGTCCAGATTCGTTTTTTTTTTCTTGCCTGTATTTTGAGCCCGGCTGTCAACAGAACAGATAATAAACAATACGGCAAAAATCAGTAACGAATTTTTTTTCATACTCCGACAATATATCAAAGATAGAAATACTTAAAAAATGGAATGAGTCAATAATTTATACTAACGTCAAATTACTTGGTCATAATACAAAAAAGGTCAAGATTTGTTTCTGACTCTTCATTGAGAAAATAGTCCTGATGTGATATGTCTGTTACCAAAGAAGTATTGTTGTTTTGAAGCATTTTTCTGTTTACCCTATTGAGTATATCGTAAGGTATTTTCAGTAAAGAAGCAGGGAGTCTGTATTGAAGGTTGAAAATGTCAAACCTGGTAAATTTAGCGACAGACATTTTATTTTCTTCATAATAATTCATTACTGTTCCGTTACCTGCTATCCCCTTCATTTCTACATGTTGAAAAATAGTACCAGCCAGTTGTTTCAATTCTGCATTGGTATATTCGCGGATATGCCAGGGATTTCGAGTAAGTGTCATCTTGATGTTTGGAGTGGTAATGATGGCCTTACCACCAGGTTTAAGCACACGGTAGATTTCCTCAAGAAATTTTTTATCATCCTGTATGTGTTCGATCACCTGAAAACTAATAACTACATCAAATGTATTATCTGAAAGCCCCTTAAATGGCGGGAAATTCATTTGGCTGAAATTAACTGTAGGAAATTGCAATTTCAGCGCATCAATTACTTCATCTATTTTATCTAGTGCTGTATAGCTTTCAGCTTTACCTGCCAATAGGTTTATCCCTCTTCCTTCGCCACAGCCCGGCTCCAATACATTTCCTTCAATATACGGCTCTGCTTCATAATAAGCTTTTAACAACCTTTGGTGAATCGGATTGTCGGACAATATCTTATCCGATGCTATTTCAGTAGTATATGTACTCATTGTCGCAAAATTAACGTTTTCCTTCACTTAAAAAGCGCATTAAAAACTATATTAGTGAAGAATTTGCATTTTTAATCTAAATGAACAATTGCCTTAATTATGAGACACCAAACAAGACTAAGCACCACAAACTCTTTCTTAAAATTGTGCATGTCAGTCTGCGGTTTTTTCTCTGACCAAATAAAAAACTTCTCAATTAAACCATTTTTCACCCTGAGCAAAAAGAAGTTGTTGGTATGCATTTTATTTTTTTCATACTTGAGCGTATATGCTATTGATTTGACCAAACAGGATTTCAACTACCAATACGACCCTTATTCTCCGGTGAGTATAAAGCATAAGTTAACTCAGAAAAACAATGAATTTACACTGTATATCATGCTCAATCTAAAAAACCCTCTGAGGCAAGAGTATTTTTTTGAGATTGATATATTGGCTCAAAAAGGATATAGTGATAAGAATGACATCATTGTAGATACCGAATTGATCAAACAGGATTCCACCAGAAAATTGATATTGATGAAGTATCAATTTAGTGTTGATAAAATGTACGATTTGCTTGTCGGAAGCTTCTTAATCAATAGCATCAACTATTACTATGACATCCCCATCCACTCCGGGCTAAAATTTCCCATTCCGGAAATCGTTCCTTTGAAAGAAAATGGATGGCCTTATTTTGAAAATTATATTGTACAAGGTAATACTGTGAATTTTGGACAAACTGCTTATTCCTTTCAGTATGATGATCAGTTTGGTACTGCTATGCCTCCAATGGCATCTGATATTGAGCCCAGTTCAAATACGATTAAAATTGATTCCTCCTTTGTCTCTACTGCCTTTACTCCTGATAAGGAACGCATGCTTTTTTTCAATCAGACCGACAGCTCCAGCAATGCTGGCTGCTCTTTTCTAAGTGTGTCCCCATATTACCCTAAATTGAGAAGAATAGATGATTTGGCAAAAGCCATAGTCTATTTATGCAAAAAGGAAGAATATGATAAAATTCAAAATGCTGGTGATACCAAAAAAGAATTTGATCGGTTTTGGATATCAGTTGTTTCTTCAGAAGACAGGGCACGGTCTATTCTGAAACGTTACTTTAATCATGTACGCTACGCCAATGCTTTTTTTACAAACTACAAGGAAGGATGGCGAACAGACAGAGGTATGATTTACATTATATATGGTAACCCAAAAGAAGTTATACGATCGGATGACAAAGAAATATGGAGTTATACAATCAATAGGAAGAAACAAAACTTTAATTTCGCCAAAGTTCCCAACTTATTCGTTCAGCACCATTACGTTTTAATTCGGGATAACGATTTATCTAAAGTTTGGCTTAATGAAGTAGGAAAATGGAGAAAAGGAAATATGTAAAATACAACCGACCAAAAGAAGAATCTCACAATGATGAGGACATGATATTTGGTACGAGGGCTTTGATAGAAACGATCAAAGCAGGAAAACAAATCGAAAAGATATTTGTTCAAAAGGGGCTGAACAATGAATTGTTTTCAGAGCTAAATGACCTAATCCAACTTCACAGACTCAGTGTATCTAAAGTTCCTGTTGAAAAACTGAACCGCCTTAGCAGAAAAAACCATCAGGGAGTCATTGCCTATGTATCTCCGGTCACTTATGTGCCCCTTCACAACATAGTAGCTGCCAGTTATGAAAATGGACGTACTCCATTGATACTCATCCTCGACAGAATTACAGATGTAAGAAACTTTGGAGCCATTTGCAGAACGGCAGAATGTACCGGGGTAAATGCCGTAGTAATTCCTACAAAAGGAGGAGCACTTATCAATAGCGATGCAATAAAAACTTCTGCGGGAGCTCTGAATTATCTTTCTATTTGCAAAGAAGAAAATCTGGTCAAGACCATTACCTATCTAAAAGAGAGTGGATTTCAGGTCATTTCCTGTACGGAAAAAACAGATAAACTTATTTTTGACCTAGAATACAACATCCCCACTGCTATAATAATGGGGTCAGAAGAAAATGGAATCTCAAAAGAGTTGATCGAGGCATCAGACATTTCGGCAAAAATCCCATTACATGGTGAGATTGCTTCTCTTAATGTTTCAGTTGCTACAGCTGTAGTATTATATGAATGTATGAGACAAAGGATGTGAAGTGAAACTTTACTCTTTGTATTCAAAAGTAATATTTCCGAAAGCCACGTCCAGATTGAATGTCATAAGGTTGGAAGCATCCGCTTTATATTCCGGATTGACATAAATATTTTTATCTACTTCTTCAAAACCCTTTTTGACAGAAATATTACAAAGAGGAGACCTTTTAAAGTAAATAATGGCGGGAGTTTGTTTATTAGGTAAAATGACCTTCAAATTACCTGCACCCACACTGGCACTTATGTTACATTTTTCAAATGCATTTTCGTGAAAGTCCAATACTGCATTGCCAAATCCAACATCCGCAATGATATACTTCGCTTTCGATAGGTTTACATTTTTAGCGCTGATACTCCCCAAATCGACTTTTACCAAAAAAGTATCCATCACACAATTATTGGGTTTGTCAAGATCGTATTTCACATTTACATCTGCACTTCCCGTTTCAATTTTCAAATTGGATACTGACACACCTGACAGATCGACATTAGCAGCACCCACTCCATAATTTAAATTGAGCTTGTATATCTTTTGCTTGTTCAGAAAGACCTTCCAAAAATTCATTTCATCCTTTTCTTCTGAACCAAACACAGTATAGGCAATGGTGTGGCTTAATCCACTCTTTTTGTAATCTTCCAAATTCAAATCTACGAAATTGGTGTTGTTACTTATGTTAGTATGAAAGGAAGGGTTAACGTCGCTGAAATCTGGATTTCCGTAGATAGTGATGGGATCGGAATGGTAGGAAGACTTGATGTGGCAGGTACCGGATGTCGCTTTTAGTGAGAAATTAATAGTATCAAAAGAACTCTCATTCTTGACTGCATAAAACTTCTTGAGTTGACCATAACAGTGACAACAACAACATAGACCAGTAATAAAAATCAATATTCCCCTCAGCATGAACTAACGTACGGATTCGCCAAATTTGAGTTGCAATTATACTAAAATTATGATTTGCGCCTGTACTCTATAAAGTATTGCATTTCAAACCTTTAAAATTGACAGTATAAATCAGTTGTTCTACATTATAGAAAAGACAGGTTTCTCAGAATAAAAATTATTCTATTACAGAGATCCCCTAACTTTGTTTTTTCAAAATAAATAATCAGAATGTATATGACTTTTTCAGTTTTAAGCACGAATATTGCTTTAAGCTGACAAAAGGTTTAATAAATCAGCAGGTAAATGATGCGTAAATTCATTTATCTTTGTAACAAATTTCAAATTAGACAAAACACACTTTAAAATGTTAGATTCAATATTAGCTATAGGAATGCCGGGAGGTTGGGAATTGGTGATAATTGTTTTAGTGATTATACTTCTTTTTGGAGCCAAAAAAATTCCAGAGTTGGCAAAAGGATTAGGTAAAGGCATCAGAGAATTCAAAGATGCTACCAAGGAAATTAAAAACGAAATAGACGAAGGGATCAAAGAAGAACCTAAAAAGTCTTAAAGTTCAATAAACAGTTTGAACGGTTTTTGGCATTTCTAAAAATGTTCACCATACAATCATAAAATAGAAAGACTGGGTCTATCTATGGATAAATGTTCTTTTTTTCGGAAATAGAAAATTAGTATGGATTCTTTTGATTAAGAACAGCAATCCATTTAATTTGTCAAACATGCTAAATCAAATTTTGTGTTAAAGATTAAATTAAGTGTAGTAGCCTTCTTAATAGCCTGTTTGCCTTGTTCACTATTATATGGACAAGAAGCAGATGTTTTTGAAGACTTACTCCCTGATGCACCTTACGATCTTATTGAAGATCGATTAAGTTGCATGGAAAGTGAAGTTCCGCTCAATTTTAATAATAATGTCAAGTCGTTTATAGATTACTTCACTATTCGAAATCGTGAATATACCAAAGGAGTAATAGAAAGAAGAGATCGTTTTTTCCCAATTTTCGAAGAAATATTGGCGAAAAATGGCATGCCTGAAGAACTAAAATACCTGTCCATTGTTGAATCCGGATTGAGAGCCAACGCCATCTCCAGAGTAGGAGCCGGAGGGCTCTGGCAATTTATGCCTTCTACCGGCAAAATGTATAAGCTAAGCCAAAGTTGGTATATTGATGAACGCATGAATCCCCGAATGGCTACCGAAGCAGCATGTAAGTACCTCAAAGAATTGTACAACATGTTTGACGATTGGGAACTGGCTCTGGCAGCATATAATACCGGGCCAGGAAATGTGAGGAGAGCAATCCGTCGCTCGGGATATAAAAAGCACTTTTGGGAAATTTATCGGTATTTACCCAGAGAAACCCGATCCTATCTGCCTCAATTCGTTGCTATTGCATATACGCTGAATCATCTGGACGAACACAATTTTGTGGAGCACGAACTAGATATGCAATACTTGCAGGAGCACGACACCATACATGTTAGTAACTACATTCATTTAGAAACTTTTGCAAGTCAGCTAAATTTATGTGTCGAAGATTTGATAAACTTAAATCCACAGATTATCAGGGGAGCAATTCCGGATGGTACAAAAAGATATCCACTTAATATTCCTGCTGATCTCAAAGCACATATCGATACTACTAAAACTACACTTTTGGATTCTGCTTCTAAAGTGGGTAAAAAAGAATTGGAATACCTTGCAAGAAATACACCGGGGAGTACTTTTGGCAGAACTAAGCAAGTTTACAGGGTAAGAAGTGGAGACGTACTTGGAACCATAGCCAACCAATACCATGTGCGGGTATCCGACTTAAGAACCTGGAACAACATTAGTGGAAATATGATCAGAGTGGGGCAAAGACTCAATATTTGGGTATTACCATACTACAATGCCAACACAAAATCCAACTATGTTGTCAGCAATTTACCTGTTACAACTCCAAAGACAGCTGCTGCCGAAAATGAAACAACAGGGGGCAACTTGTATCTGGTGAAAAATGGAGATTCTTTATGGAGTATATCCAAAAAGTTTGATGATCTCAGTATTGAGAAGCTTAAAAAACTCAACAACCTGACCAGTAGCAGAATCAACCCCGGGCAAAAATTACGAATTAGTTTGTGACTTTTGACCTAGTACTTTCTTTATAAGAAGTAATTTACCACAAATCTGCTTTTAGTAATCTATCCAATGAACTTATGAAAAAATTAACTTCTCAGATAAATACAGGTTTAATTATTTTCTTTTTGGGTCTGCTTTTTTCTTGTTCACAGGAAAATGGGAAACAGAAAAAGACGAAAAGTTACTTGCCGGAAGCCAGAGGTGCAGATGGAGTGATTTTGGTTGTTATGGATTCGGCACTATGGGCAGATAGTTTAGGTGCAGAACTCAAAAAAACCTTCGCCAATCCTATTCCCGGCTTACCTCAAGATGAACCTTATTTTACCATTCGCCAAATTAACCCTCTCAAACTGAATGATATACTGAAAGCAGCAAAAAACATGATTTTTGTTACTACTCTTGATCAAAAAAGTAGGCAGAGCAATGCAATGCGTCATTTTATGACAGATGAATCTCTCAAGAAGATTCAAGCTGACAGCTCTATTTACCGATTTTCAAATCAAGACGCTTATGCAAGAGGACAGGAAATATTACACCTTTTTGGACAAAGTCAGGATCAACTCATAGCTAAGATAATAAGTAACAGAACAACATTAAGAAACCATTTTCTGACAATAGAAAAGCGACGGATTTCTGAAACTCTTTTTAAGAAAGAAGAAAAAGGTACAGAGAGAATTCTGGAAAATGACCATGGCTTTACCTTCAGAATCCCTTATGGGTATGATCTTGCAAAAAATGAAAAAGATTTCGTATGGGTCAGGTTTTTAGATCTGGAGTATGAAAAAAATGTGTTTGTTTACTTCGTTCCTTATACCTCCAAAGAAGCATTCGACGATCCTGTAGAATATAGGGAAACAATTACATCCAAAAAAATGAGAGATGTAGAAAAACCGGATGTCTATATGACTACACAAGATGTTCCCCATCAGGTGCAAGAAGTGAACTTTAATGGAAAATATGCCAAAGAAACCAGAGGTCTTTGGAAATTGAGCGACATCTCGGGTGGAGGAGCATTTGTGAGTTATGTTTTTGTGGACGAATCTCAAAAAAGAATATACTACCTGGAAGGATATGCTTATGCTCCTTCAAAAGACAAAAGAGAATTCATGAGAGAAATGGAAGTAATTCTCTCCACTTTCAAATCAGGTGAAGAATTAAAATAATACATTTATTGAAACCTGCTTTTCATTAAAGATAATAAAGCAACTGAAAGACAAATAAATAGCCCAAGTGTCAATATTTGTTTTCCAAAAAATACCCATCTTTAAGGTTTTAAATTTCAGGAATAAATTTGATAATATTTTTAACCTACCTTCCCCCTTAGATTGTAAACATAGCCAATCCAATGGCCTGGTTATACCAACTTAAAGACACCTTATGAGCTTAAAAGTGAGAAAAAAAGACGCATTAAAATTTCATTCCGACCCTATACCAGGAAAAATTGAAGTCACCCCCACAAAACCATTAACTACCCAAATGGATTTGGCGTTGGCTTACTCTCCCGGAGTAGCAGAGCCCTGTCTGGAAATAGCGAAAAACCCCAGTGATGTATATAAATACACAGCCAAAGGAAATCTTGTTGGAGTAATATCCAATGGTACAGCGGTACTTGGGTTGGGAAACATAGGGCCCGAGGCATCAAAACCAGTAATGGAAGGTAAAGGAGTACTATTCAAAAAATTTGCAGGAATAGATGTATTTGATATCGAAATAGCAGAAAATGATGCGGATGCATTTATAAAAATAGTCAAAGCTCTTGAACCTACTTTTGGAGGCATCAATCTCGAAGACATTAAAGCTCCTGAAAGCTTTAAAATTGAAAAAGAACTGCGGGAACAAATGAAAATTCCCGTAATGCACGACGACCAACACGGCACGGCAATCATTTCAAGTGCTGCATTGCTGAACGCACTTTTGGTAGTAAACAAAAAAATTGAAGAAGTAAAGGTCGTGGTAAATGGTGCCGGAGGGGCAGCCATTTCCTGTACAGCCCTTTACATCAAATTAGGCGTGCAAAAAGAAAATGTTATCATGTTAGATAGCAAGGGGGTGTTAAGAAAAGATCGCTCTGACCTGAACGAAATGAAATCCCGTTACGCCACTGATATTGATGTACATACGCTTGATGAAGCCATAAAAGGTTGCGATGTGTTTTTAGGTCTTTCTATGGGCAATACCCTTACTCCGGAGAATCTATTGTCAATGGCGGATAGCCCTATTGTTTTTGCCCTTGCTAATCCTACCCCGGAGATAGATTATGAGCTAGCCATAAGTACCAGAAGTGATATTGTAATGGCTACAGGTCGTAGTGATCATCCAAATCAGGTAAATAATGTTTTGGGTTTTCCATATATATTCAGGGGAGCACTGGACGTTCGTGCCACATGCATCAATGAAGAAATGAAGATGGCAGCAGTAACCGCTTTGGCGGAACTGGCCAAACAACCAATACCCGATTTGGTGACCAAAGCCTATGGAAATACTCCTATAAAATTTGGAAAGGAATATTTAATTCCCAAACCATTAGATCCCAGATTGATTTCTACTATTTCTCCTGCAGTAGCCAAAGCAGCAATGGATAGCAATGTAGCGCAAATTAATATTTACGATTGGGAGCATTACAAAATAGAACTGGAAGAGAGAGTAGGTGCTGAAAAACGCATCATTTCAAGAATCATTACCAGAGCCAAAAAAGATCCTAAAAGAATTGTTTTTGCAGAAGCTGATAATTTAAAAATCTTAAAGGCTGCTGAAATGATTATAGATGAAGAAATCGGAACACCAATACTTTTAGGAAATGTCAAAAAGATAGAAAAACTCATCAAAGAGTATGAGCTCGAAATCGGAAATTGTACCATTATCGATCCCTTCTATGAGAATGACAAGCGGAAAAAGTACGGTAGCCTATTGTATGAAAAAAGAAAAAGAAAAGGCGTTTCCCTATATGAAGGAGAATCATTGATGCTTGATAGAAACTATTTTGGAGCAATGATGGTAGAAACCGGAGAAGCGGACGCATTGATCTCAGGATTGTTGAGTGACTATGCGAAATGCTTAAGACCAGCTTTACAAATATTAGGTATTGATGACGATGTGAAACGCGTAGGTGGTATGTATATCATACGCAATAAACGGGGAACATACTTTTTAGCAGATACCACAGTCAATATCAATCCAAGCTCTTCTGAATTGGTAGATATCATTGGCTTGTCTGCACGTGCTGTTCGGTTTTTCGATTTCGAACCTAAAATAGCTGTGCTTTCATATTCCAATTTTGGGTCTCAAAAAGGAGAAATACCTTCCAGGGCATCTGATGCCGTAAAAATGGCAAAAGAAAAGTGGCCTGAACTTACAATTGATGGAGAAATGCAGGCCAATGTTGCATTGAATAAAAAACTTATGGAGAAGTCTTACCCTTTCAGTGATCTGGTAGGTGAAAATGTAAATACACTGGTATTTCCTGATTTGTCTTCAGCCAACATTGCTTACAACCTACTAATGGAAATAGGTGGTAGTGAAGCAATAGGCCCAATACTTATGGGAATGAAAAAACCAGTCCATATTTTACAAAATGGCAGTTCTTCCAGAGATATCTTTAATATAGCAGCTATCGCTGTAGTTGACGCACAAACCACTCAAAACAAAACCAAATAAATGATAACTTATTTAAAAGGGGAAGTGGTCATAAAAGACCCAACTTTCCTTGTGATGGAAGTAGCGGGAATTGGCTATGAAATCAAAATTTCACTCAATACTTATGGTTATTTAAAAGATGCCACCAGTGCCAAATTACATACCTACCTTCATATCAAAGAGGATGCACATACTTTATTTGGCTTTCACGAAGAGTCCGAAAAAAAACGCTTTCTTGATTTAATATCTATCTCTGGAGTAGGGCCTTCTACAGCATTGATGGTATTATCCTCTTTATCCGCTCAGGAACTTCAGTCAGCAATAATAAATGGTGACGTAAAAACAATTTCAGGAGTGAAAGGAATAGGGCAAAAAACAGCACAAAGAATAATACTGGAATTGAAGGACAAAATGTCTAAAGACGACCTGCTGAGTAAGGCTGTTGGCATATCTTTGTCGATGGACAATACCGTAAAAAATGAAGCGTTATCCGCTTTGGCTACTTTAGGAATCAATAAAGCAGTTGCGGAAAAAACCATCGACCGAATAATGAAAGAAAGTGATGGAAATTTAAGTCTTGAAGAATTAATTAAATTAGCCCTCAAAAGGGCCTGACCATTTAAGAGAGAGCATTTGATCCGGATCAAATTCCACATAATAAATTTATCAATATTAATCCTTGGAAGTGGGCTAGAATCAAAAGCTAACTACACAAGAGCGTTGTTTTTTCAACAACCTGATAGTGTATTAACTGATTCTACCAAAACAGATTCACTCAAAAATCAGCCCTACGTTCCGTCAAAAAGACCTACGTTTATTCAGCAAGACAGGTTTGGAGATCCGTTTTCTAATCGCTCAAGCCGTTCCCCGTTATTACTTCAAGACCCGACAAGTCTCAATTTGGACGTGGAAATAGATACCGGGATGAATTATACTATTTATGAGAAAATTGGTGACCTCAACTACAGACCAATGAGTACCATGACTTTTGATGAGTTTAAAAATTATCAGGACGGTCAAATGATTAAATCCTACTGGAAAGAAAAATCTTCCGGCCTGGATGGGGAAAGTGCTGTTAGCGGAAGAAGCCTGCTTCCCAAGCTATTCGTTAGCCCTGTTTTCGACAGGATTTTTGGAGGCACCTATGTCGATATTCAGCCAAATGGATACTTAAACCTTGATTTTGGAGGTAGATGGCAGAAAGTAGAAAACCCTTCCATTCCGATTCGTCAACAAAAAACCGGTGGATTCAACTACAATCAGCAAATTTCGATGAATGTAACGGGTAAAATCGGAGAAAAACTCTCTATTTCTGCCAATTTCGACAACAACAATTCATTCGACTTTCAAAATAACTTAAAAGTAGAATATACAGGATACGAAGAAGACATAATAAAAAAGATCGAAGTAGGAAACGTCAGCATGCCTATTTCTAACAGTTTGATTACTGGTGGCCAGAGTTTATTCGGACTTAAAACGCAATTACAATTTGGAAAACTATTTGTCACAGCAGTTGCTTCCAGACAACAGGGTAGAAGCGAAGTATTAAATATTCCCAGTGGTTTTCAAGGCAAAGAGTTTGAAGTCCGGGCATCAGACTATGACGAAAACAAACACTTTTTCTTAGGTCATTTTTTCAGAGACAATTACGAGAAATGGCTTTCAAGGCTACCACAGATCGTCTCGGGAGTAAATGTCACAAGAGTTGAAGTTTATATTTTGAACAGAAACAACGAAACACAAACCCTGAGAAACATTGCCGCTCTGATGGACTTAGGTGAGGGCTCGAAAGTTCACAATCAAAATGTATCTGGTAGAGTTCCGGGTCCAAGTAACAATGCTGCAAACAATTTGTACGAAGAACTGGCTGTATCTAAAGTACCTGAAATCAGAAATATAGAAACTGCAGCAGACTATCTTGCCAGCACTTATTCAATGTCCAAATCAACGGATTTTGAGACTATTACTGCTGCAAGAAAACTTGACCCCAGAGAATATACCTGGAACAGCAAACTTGGATACATTTCTCTTTTAAGGAAATTGCAAAACGATGAGTTTTTGGCAGTATCCTATGAATATACCTATAATGGACAAAGGTATCAGGTAGGGGAATTATCAGAAGACTATCAGGTAAGACAAGATGATGATTTAATCTTATTAAAGCTATTGAGGCCAACTAAGATCAACACTAAGGTGCCTAGTTGGGATCTGATGATGAAAAACGTCTATTACTTAAATGCATATCGTTTGAGTGAAGACGGATTCACCCTCCGCATACATTACAGGGATGATTTGATCAACTTCGATAATCCAAGTTTAAATCAGGGAGCTGAAACCAAAGATATTCCTTTGGTACGCTTGCTTGGATTAGATCAGTTAAATAAAAATGGAGACCGACAAAGAGACGGTAATTTCGATTTTATTGAAGGGGTAACCGTGGACAAAGAACATGGAAACATTATGTTTCCTGTTCTTGAGCCATTCGGACGAACTCTGGAAAGTCACTTTAGAGATGACGAGCAAACACTGGTAAATAAGTATGTCTATGACACCCTGTATCGAACAACACAGGTTGCCGCTCAGCAAGTAGCATCTAAAAACAAGTATTTTATTAAAGGATCTTTTCAATCCGGATCTGCAAGTGAAATCCGGTTGGAAGGAATCAATATTGACGAAGAATCTGTGCACGTTTCTGCAGGGGGCACCCAGCTTACCAAAGGATTACACTATACAGTTGATGGAAGGTTGGGAGTTGTGAGAATTATCGATGATGGTATTCTTAATTCTGGAAAAGACCTGCAGATTTCTTATGAAAAGGCCGACCTGTTCAATTTTCAAACCCGATGGCTCACCGGAGCTCATTTTGACTATCGATTCAACGACAATTTCAATCTGGGTGCAACAATACTTCACCTCAACGAACGACCCGGAGGAATTAGCAGATATAGTGTAGGAGACGAACCATTGAAAAACACGAAATACGGATTTGATCTCAACTACCAAAAGGAGTCCAGATTTCTTACCAAAATGATTGATGCACTTCCGATACTAAATACGAAAGAAAAATCAACCTTTAGTTTCAATGGAGAGTTTGCTCAAATAATTCCCGGTACTTCCAATGTGGTGGATGGTGAAGGTACTTCTTACATAGACGATTTTGAGAATGCAGCTACACCGATAAATATCGCCGGAGGCCACATCCCCTGGAAGCTGGCCGCCACACCCGAAACTACCAACAACAAATTCAAGGTAGAAAATGGCATTGACAATCTGGGGTATGGATATAAGCGGGCAAAACTGGCATGGTATATTATTGACAATACTTTCTATCGATCAGTTGGAGGAAATCGTCCTGACAATATCAGGGATGAAGATTTAGCCAATCACTACGTAAGACCCATTTTACCTCAGGAAATATTTAAGCAAAGAGATTTACAAATAGTAAATACCAACGAACCGATTTTTGACCTTGCCTATTACCCAAGCGAAAGGGGAGCCTACAACTACAACCCGAATTTAACGGCAGATGGTTTTCTGAAAAATCCTGAACAAAATTTTGGAGGGATTACCCGAGCCAATACCAATGAAGTCAACTGGAACAAAACCAATGTAGAATACCTGGAATTTTGGATGATGGATCCCTTTATACAGGGACCAAATGGTAGAGTACTAGACGGGAATACCAACTTAAACAACTCAACTGGCGGAGAATTAATATTCAATTTTGGAAGTATCTCGGAAGATTTGATGAAAGACAACCGTCACGCTTTTGAAAATGGACTACCTGCTGATGGTTCTTTTGAGAACACAACCAGTACAGAATGGGGTAAGGTAACTACATTACAGTACCTCACAGACTTTTTTGATAACTCTGCCAATGCCAGGCCAAATCAGGATGTGGGTTTTGACGGGCTAAAGTCCAGTGAAGAAGCATCTTTTTTTGATTCAGGTAACAGATGGAGCAACATACTCAACAATAATGGTCGAGATCGGGTATTGAATGATGTTTCTGCTGATGACTTTAAGTACTTTCTTGATCCTGAATATGATAATAGAGATGCTAAAATCCTGGAACGTTATAAAAACTTTAATGGTACAGAAAACAACTCCCCTCTAAATGCGGGTTCAGGAAGTTATACAGCATCTTCCAGCAATACCCCTGAAAATGAAGACTTAAACAATGACAATACCATTTCTGATGTAGAAGAATATTTTGAATATAAAATTCCGCTAACTCCCGGAGGGTTGGGTATTGGCAAGGGTCACATCATAGATCAGGTAACAGTTGAAGAAAATGGAACAGATGTCAATTGGTATTTATTCCGCATACCTGTAAGAAATCCTGATAATATATTCGGTAATCCCACATTTGAGTCTATCAAATTTTACAGAATGTACCTGACAGGATGGAGACAACCAGTCGTTTTGAGGTTTGCAGAACTACAGCTTGTAGGTAGCCAATGGAGAAAATCTGAAGAGAATTTGAAAAAAAGTGGCTTCAGCGAAATCCCCGAAACCACCACTTCTGATTTCGACGTATCTGTGGTAAACATTGAAGAAAATGGTACAGCGGTGGATGGCAAATCACCTTATGTGGTACCACCCGGATTGAAAAGAGACCTTGACAACACTACTACCATTCAACGTAGAAATAATGAACAGTCTCTTCGGATTTGTGTAGAAGATTTGGAAGATGGAGATGCAAGAGGTGTTTACAAATTAGCAGGATTGGATTTACTGAGCTATGGTAGCATAAAGATGTTTTTGCATGCGGAACCAAACGGAGATAGTTTTCTGGAAGATGATGAAGTCACAGCATTCCTACGTTTTGGTAGTGATTTCGTAGAAAATTACTATGAAATTGAAGTGCCTTTAAAGATTACTCCAAATGGCCTCACTGGTTCAGAAATTGATATTGACAGACTTATTTGGCCTGAGGAAAATGAGATAGACATTGCAATCGATGAATTATATGCTTTGAAATCTCTAAGAGATCGAGAAGATCATAATTTGGAACAACCTTTTACGATACCTTATGATGGCGAAGATGGGAAACATTATAACCTGACCATAGAAGGTAACCCAAAAATGAGTTCAGTTCAGACCTTAATGATTGGAGTGAGAAACCCTAAAAGTACAGACCCGGACGTGGATGATGGTCAGGAAAAATCAATTTGTATCTGGGCTAACGAATTGAGGGTCTCAGACTTTAATACTACAAAAGGCTGGGCTGCAAATGCCCGGATGAGTGCACAGTTAGCCGATTTTGCCAGAGTAAATGCTTCTACCAGATACACTTCTATAGGTTTTGGAAGTATCCAGCAAAGAATCTCCGAGAGAACCAGAGATGAAACTTTTCAATATGACATCTCTGCAGACATCAATTTAGATAAGCTGATTCCGGGCAAACATGGAATAAAAATTCCTATGTACATCAGTACAGAAAAGACAGTTGCCACCCCACAATACGATCCATTGGATCAGGATTTGCCATTGGATGCTACTTTGCTAAGTTTCAGTAGCGAACAGGAAAGACAGGAGTATAAAGCGAAAGTGCAGGAAAGAAGTACCAGAAAGGCGATTAATTTTTCTAATGTACGCAAGGAGAAAGTAAATCCGGAAGCAAAAACCCATATTTATGATATCGAGAATTTTTCTTTCAGCTATGCCTTCAGTGAGTCTGTTACCAGCAATATAAATACAGCTGCTTATGTCGAAAAAAATTATCGCGGAGGATTTGCTTACAATTTCAGTCCATCTCCTACTCCAATCGAGCCTTTTAAAAATGTTGGGTTTTTGGATGGCAATTACTTAAAGCTGATCAAGGACTTTAATTTCACTCCCTTACCCAATAATCTTTCGATGAGGGCTGAAGTAGATAGAAGGTTTACAAAAAGGCAACTGCGGAATTCTGATTTATCTACCGATGGGATTGATCCTTATTTTGAAAAGTATTTCAACTTCAACAGATCGTATGCTCTCAGGTGGAACCTGACTAAGAGTTTGAGTCTGAATTACAGTGCCAGAGCCAGAGCAATAGTAGATGAGCCAGAGGGGGACTTGGATTCACAAGCCAAGAAAGACTCTGTCATGTACAACCTTCAGCATCTCGGCAGAATGAAAAATTTTGATCAAAGTATGGGAGCCACCTATCGCCTTCCTTTTGATAAAATACCGTTAACAGATTGGATCAGTGCAGATTTGGGATTTGATGTAGGATACAATTGGAATGGAGGATCAATAGATCAACTGGAAGAATTTGGTAATATTATTTCTAACAACAGGGACAGGTCAGCCACTGGTAAAGTGGATATGGTTAAACTCTATAACAAGATAGGTTTTCTCAAAGAAATAAATACTCCAAAAAGAAGCTCTACTTCAAGAAGGAGTCAACAGCCTACAGTGAAGAAAGATACAGTCAAACAAAGCGGAGGAGGACTAATAAAGAGTGTATTGAGAATGGCTATGTCACTACGATCAATCAATGTCAACTACAGTATAAGGGAGAGTACAGTATTGCCCGGATTCCGGCCAAGGGCATATTTGTTTGGATTGGATAGTGGGTTAAATGCTCCGGGTACCAGCTTTATATTTGGTAGCCAGGATCCGGAAATTAGATTTAGAGCAGCGGAGAATGGCTGGTTGGTCAAAAGCCCGTTTCTCACCTCATCTTTCACCCAAAGCTTGTCAGAAGATCTTGGTTTAAAAGCCAACATCGAACCCTTTAAAGACCTGAAAATTCAGCTTGATAT
This sequence comes from Reichenbachiella sp. MALMAid0571, assembly GCF_040151475.1. NCBI lineage: Bacteria > Pseudomonadati > Bacteroidota > Cytophagia > Cytophagales > Reichenbachiellaceae > Reichenbachiella > Reichenbachiella sp. MALMAid0571. Next base: position 24,814 of record NZ_JBDKWG010000093.1, read on the forward strand.
GAAGCGGACAAATTCAGGAGATTTTCAGGAGATTTTCCGATACGATAGTCTGACTACTGAATACAATTCATTGACACCAACCCGATCGGGAAGCTATTCTATCTCTTTCTTTTCTTTGAAAACCGCATTTGTAAAGGACAATGCAGAAAATATTTCACCTACTTTTTCTGAATTTGAGAGCTATAGAGAAATTGTGCAAGGAAGATTGAATTCTTATAACAAGGCCGGAGAATACAGTTTAAATTCTCAGGATGTATTGATTCCTGCCTTTATTGCAGCATATAGTGGAAGAGACCCCAATACCATAAGCCTTACTCCGTTTCCAAAAATACCTTTACCAAACTGGAGGATCGATTATGCCGGGCTTAAAGATCTGCCAATGTTCAAAGATTTAGTATCGTCAATCAACCTGACACATAGTTACACCAGCACTTTCAGAATCAATAACTATACTAACTCCCTGCTCTACGACAATGCCATTGAGCTTTCAAATCACATAACGAATTACCCCAGCCCAACACTTTCCAATGACAATGGGTTAATTCCTGTGTATATACTCAACGAGGTATCCATAGCAGAAAGATTTTCGCCGTTAATAGGCGTAAATGTGCGAACCAAAAACAGATCAAGTGCCAAAATAGAGTGGAAAAAAGAAAGAACCATGGCACTCAACTTATCCAACTCTCAGGTAACAGAGGTTCGAAGCAGTGACATCTCTTTTGATTTTGGTACTACAAAAAAAGATTGGAAGATTCCATTTAAAGTGCAGGGAAGAACCATTTCGATAAAAAATGATGTCACATTCAGGATGACATTTACGGTTCGGGACACAAAAACCATCCAGAGAAAAATTGATGATGTGACCACCATTACAGCCGGAAACATCAATTATCAATTGAGGCCAACGGTGAATTATGTAGCCAACGAAAAGTTAAATATAACCATGTATTTTGAAAGGAATATAAACCAGCCAAGGGTTTCAAATTCCTACAACCGGGCCACTACAGCATTTGGGGTACAAATGAGGTTTAGTTTAGCGCAATAAATATTTTAAAAGTAGGTTTAAGAGCCAGTCTTATTAATAAAAACCTGGGTGGATTCTTTGCTACCCGAATCCATTTTAGCCCTTCTCTTGCGGTATGTTACGTTCAGAAAAATTGTCAACGACAATGCCGTTCCCACTACTACTGGAAGCACAACCAGATCAGAGTATCTTCTGAGAGAAAATACAAGAATGAGAAAAAGTACTTTAATTGCTACCAAAATGATTGTTGCCTGTTTGTGATTGTTTCCAAGCGAAAGTAAAACATGATGAATATGGCTGTTATCGGCTTCCATAAATGATTTTCCTGCAAGTGTTCTTTTTACAAACACCCTGATAGTGTCAACCAACGGAATGATCAATAATCCAATAGGAGTACCTATATTGGCTTTGAACTTAAACGTTGCTACGTCCGGCAAACCTGCATTTATCTGAATAAAATACACCGTATATAGAGCTATCAGCAACCCAACAATTGAGGTTCCTGAGTCTCCCATAAAAATTTTGGATGGACTCCAGTTGAAGTTAAGAAATGCCAACAAAGCTCCTGAAAATGCCAGTGCGATAAAACTAAAATGAATTTTATCATTCAGTAAAAACCAGCAACCAAAAAACAGAAGTGTAATCAACCCAACAGAACCTGCCAACCCGTCAATTCCATCTATTAAATTATATGAGTTGGTAATGACTATGATGGTAAATACAGTCGCAAAATAGCTTAACCACAGCGGCATTTGATACAATCCGAACAAACCATAAAAGGATTCAATTCGGATATCGCATAAAAAAAATAAGATTGATGCTGCACCAATTTGCCCCAACAGTTTTTGCAATGCCGTAACAGGACTCAAATCATCACGCAATCCCAGAATAAAAATAAAGGAGATCGCCACGATATAAAACTTGTATGTAGCTATCATGCCTATGGGCAACCATACCGCCAAAGAGATAATAACTCCAAGAAATATAGGAACACCACCCAAAGCAGGTGTTTCCTTGGTGTGAATTTTTCTGCCGCCCGGATCATCTACCAGACTGAATCTATGAAAGGCCTTAATGGCTGGCGGAAATACCAGATAGCTTATAGCAAAGGCGGTAATGAAGGAAAGTATGGCTCTGTCCATATTCCAAAGTTAGTCAAATTGTGATAGAATGGGAATCATAAATTTTGCTAGAACTGTTAATTGGATTTTAATTACGGTGTGATTTCTGGGATTTTAGTTGTATAGGTGTTTATATATCACAAATTCCATATAGTTTTATAGTTGATAATCACCAAATAGAAATAAAATAGTCTGGCCAAACATGAAAAAAGCTTTATTCTGGTTATGCTTTTCTTTCTTGTCTCTTTCTTCTGCTGAAGCCCAGTTTGGAAAATTCAAAGAGAAGCTCAAACAACAATTGGGAAACATTGTTGATGATGAAAAGGAAAAAGCAAAAGAAACTCTGGAAGAAAAAAAAGATGGTGCAGGGCTAAAATTGTTTAAAGAAGAACAAGCCAAACAACTTGTCAAAGACACTACCTACTACAACTTCTCATTTGCTCAGGCTGAAAAAATATCTTTCTTTACCAGCAGGGATGATGACCAAAATGCACTTTTTTCCTTTTCCAAACTTTATGATGACAGTAGTGAGGCACTCCCCGATCCAAAAGGTTACGAATTAGCTTTTGACCATAACAGGACAGGCAGCAACAGCATGGCAATCAACCGACTGCTGGCTATGTACAAATTTGCCGAAGCACTAAACATTTACTTCAATAAGGGCATCACCGATAGCCTCGTTTGGAATTCCGGACACCTTGATCTGGTAAGGCTCACAGCCTCTCTTAATAAAGATACCCTTATTGTTAATGACTATTATGCTATAGGAAAAACAGTGAGCAATGTCGCTATATGGTATCATACCAGCGGCCTTTTTTCCTTTTCGCAGGAACTGAATCAATCACTGATTTCTTTTATTAAGGAAAACATTGGCAGCCAGAGCCTGATGATTGCCTCTGTATATAATAACCTTGGGTTGATAGAAAGCAACCTTGGCAACTACAATACAGCGGAAGAATACATGATGAAATCCAGCTCTATTTTATTACAAAGAAAAGATGAACTAAAATTAGATTTGGCGGTACTGTCTAACAATCAGGCAATGCTTTATCAGCAAACAGGGCAATATGAAAAAGCCATTTCCAAAATAGACGAAGCAATCAATATCGCTCAGAGTGAAATCAATAATAAGGGAGCCGACTATAGCAAATTAAAATTAAATAAAGCACTGATATTAAAGAGTCAACAGAAGTACGAGAAAGCGGAAGAGTTGTTGACAGAATTGAAAAAGACAAAAGAAAAAAGATTCGGAACAAGACACCAAGACTATGCCGATATCCAAAGCATAATGGCTTCCTTATATATGGAAATGGGGAAAACCGATTTGGTAGAGCCTTTGTTGCTAAATGCATTGGACATTTACCAGAAGAAGTTTAATGAGCAACACCCGACATATTCAAACACACTTCGAAGCTTAGGCATCTACTACCTTTTTACTGAACAATACACCAAATCCCGTGAAGCCTTAGAAAAAGCAAAAGAACTCATAGAAATGGCTTTTGGTACCAATCATCCGGATTATTTGGCAGTAAACGAAAGCCTGGCGGCCTTATCATGGAATGAAGGAAATATCACCCTTGCACAGTCCGAATTTGTCGGGGTTTGTAATGCCAATCTCGACATGATCGAGAAGTTTTTTCCTTCCATGAGTGAGAATGAAAAGTCGAAATTCTGGGGAAAAACACAAAACACCTTTTTGAAGTTCTACGCTTTCGTCGCAGACAATTATCAGGATAATCCTGATCTGCTTAAAGAGATGTACAATGTACAGCTAGCAACAAAGGGAATTTTACTGAACTCGACATCCAAAGTGAGACAGGCTATTTTGTCCAGCGATGATGAAGCTTTGAAAAAAGATTACACAAACTGGGTTAGCACTAAAGAACATCTGGCGATAGCTTATAGCATGTCAAAAGCACAACTATCGGAACAAAAAATAAACATTGACTCGCTGGAGCAAACAGCCAATATGCTGGAAAAAAATCTGGGAAAAAAATCCAACGAATTTGCCAGTGTGCAAAAACTCAGAAGCAGTTCTGTAGAAGAGGTAGCGAGTAAGCTAAATCCAACAGAAGTCGCAATTGAGATCGTTCGTTTTCCGAAATTCAAAAAGGCATTTTCTAATGACATTCAATATGCTTATTTGATTTTGGACGATACAGGAAAAATCAATTTTGCACTTCGAACAAATGGAAGTGAATTGGAAGCCAAGCTGGCAAGCAGGTATAGAAAATCGATACAATACAAAATAGAAGACGAACATTCTTATGGAGATTACTGGTCTTTTTTATCGGATTTTACAACTGGCAAAAAAACCATTTACCTGTCAGTAGATGGCATTTACAGCCAGATAAATGTAAACACACTGAAGAAACCTGATGGGCACTACTTAGTCGATGATCAGAACATCATTAATCTACCTTCTACCCGAGACATCAAAAAACAATCAACTGCTTTAGCCAAAACAAAAAACATATTGATTTTTGGCAATCCTGACTTTGGTAGTTCAGGAAAAATAGCCGACCTGCCCGGCACCAAGTTGGAAGTAGAAAAAATTTCGGCTCTGGCAAAAAAGAATGGAGTTGCCGTGAAATCTTTTTTGAGAAAGGAAGCAAATGAATTTAAGTTTAAGTCTGAAACCAAAAGCCCGGAGGTATTGCATGTAGCTACACATGGCTTTTTCTTAAATGATGTAGAAAATGATGAGGGAGTTATATTTGGTGTTGAAATTAGCAAAGCAAAAGAAAACCCGCTACTCAGGTCAGGTTTGATGTTGGCAGATGCTGACAAAACAATAGATCAGGTAGCCTCAAACGAAGTAAATTCATCGGATAATGGCATTTTGACAGCTTATGAGGTAATGAATCTCAATTTGAAACAAACAAAACTAGTGGTGTTGAGTGCTTGCGAAACAGGACTGGGAGAAATCAAATCCGGCGAGGGTGTTTACGGTTTGCAACGAGCATTTCAATTGGCAGGAGCAGAAACTGTCATTATGAGTTTATGGAAAGTAAACGATGAAGCTACCCAGCAACTGATGACTATATTCTATTCCGAATGGATGAAATCCGGAGATAAATTTCGGGCATTTCAATTGGCACAAAAAAATATGCGTGAACAATATGAAGAACCCTACTATTGGGGAGCATTTGTAATGATGAACTAATAAACTATTCAAAAACTATAACTATACAATGAAAGAAAATAATAATCTCAACCACTATTGGCAGAAAAACATCAAATACCTGATCATACTCCTGTCCATTTGGGCACTGGTATCTTTTGGCTTTGGTATTTTATTCGCCGAACAACTCAACAATATCCGCATTGGAGGATTCAAACTTGGATTCTGGTTTGCTCAGCAAGGTTCTATCTATGTTTTTGTGATTTTAATCTTTGTGTATGTCAGGCTAATGAACAAGCTCGACAAAGAACACGGAATCAGCGAAGAATAATTTTCAATCAACTAATACAAATCAATGGATATTCAAATTTGGACGTATATTATAGTTGGGCTTACGTTCGCCCTATATATTGGAATTGCAATCATATCAAGAGCCGGATCCACAAATGAATTTTATGTAGCAGGCGGAGGAGTCTCTCCTTTGGCGAATGGAATGGCCACTGCTGCAGATTGGATGTCAGCAGCTTCGTTTATTTCTATGGCAGGTCTTATCTCCTTTATGGGATACGATGGAGCTGTTTACCTCATGGGCTGGACCGGTGGTTATGTACTGCTGGCATTATTGTTGGCTCCCTATCTTAGAAAATTCGGAAAATTTACCGTTCCTGATTTCATCGGAGACAGATATTACTCAGAAACCGCCAGGTTTGTAGCAGTTATCTGTGCCATATTCGTGTCGTTCACCTATGTGGCAGGTCAAATGCGAGGCGTTGGGGTGGTCTTTTCCAGATTTCTGGAAGTAGATGTCAATGTAGGCGTACTCATAGGAATGGTGATCGTATTCTTCTACGCTGTGTTAGGAGGAATGAAAGGCATCACCTACACTCAGGTGGCGCAATATTGCGTTTTGATTTTCGCCTTTATGGTGCCGGCTATTTTTATTTCAATATTAATGACAGGAAATCCTATTCCTCAATTGGGATTTGGAGGAACATTGTCTGATGGTACTTACCTGTTGGACAAACTGGATGGATTGCATGAAGAATTGGGTTTTGCATCTTACACCATTGCCAAAAAGAGTGTCACAGACATATTCTTCATCACAGCCGCTTTGATGGTAGGAACAGCAGGCCTGCCGCACGTTATAGTAAGGTTTTTCACCGTACCAAGTGTAAAGGATGCCAGGATATCCGGTGGGTATGCGCTGATACTCATTGCCATTTTATACACCACGGCTCCTGCCATTTCCGCATTTGCACGAACCAACCTGATCGGTACCGTTTCCAATAAAAACTACGCTGATATGCCGGAATGGTTTGGAAAATGGGAACAAACCGGATTGATCAAATTTGACGATAAAAATGGTGACGGAAAAATCCAATACGTAGGAGATCCGGTAAAGAACGAATTAGATATTGACAGAGACATCATCGTATTGGCCAACCCTGAAATTGCCAAGTTACCCAATTGGGTCATTGCGTTGGTGGCAGCAGGTGGATTAGCAGCTGCGCTTTCTACAGCAGCAGGATTATTGCTGGTGATATCGACTTCTGTGGCACATGATTTTGTAAAAAAACAACTGAGACCAGACATCACGGACAAGCAGGAATTGTTAATCGCAAGGATTTCTGCCGGAGGTGCCGTAGTGGTTGCCGGATATTTTGGAATTAATCCTCCCGGGTTTGTCGCCCAGGTGGTCGCATTTGCTTTTGGCTTAGCTGCTGCGTCATTTTTTCCTGCTATTGTTCAGGGTATTTTCACCAAAAGAGCCAACAAAGAAGGTGCAATATCAGGAATGATCGTGGGATTATTGTTCACTGCCTTTTACATCATCTATTTCAAATTTGTATCTCCTGAACTGAATACCAGAGAAAACTGGTGGTTTGGTATTTCACCAGAAGGAATAGGTACTTTGGGTATGCTAATCAATTTTGCAGTATCTTATGTAGTCTCGATGTTCACGCCAAAACCACCAGAAGAAATCGCAGTTATGGTAGATGGCATCAGGCATCCAAACTAATACTTTAGAGTTTAAGCATGGATAATTCTAAGCACCTGATATTTGAGAGCAGGCCGGAAGCGGAAAAAATAATTCCGCTCAATTCTATTCGAAAAATAAAAATAGATGACAGGGTGTATGGATTGGCAAATACAACCGATGGGTTCAAAGCATTTGAAAAATCATGTCCTCATGCGGGAGCAGATTTATCAAATGGTAAGATCAATTATTTGGGAGAAATAGTCTGTCCACTCCATGCTTATACTTTTAGGTTTTTGGACGGTGAGGAAGAAAGGCGCAGGTGTCCTCCAATTAAGACGTATCCCACTGTTTGGGAAAATGATAAATTGTATGTTTTTATAAGTAATTGAGACTTTTCAAATGCGTTTGCCCTGAAAGCAACACCTACTATTTTCCACAGGTTATTAACCCAAAAACGAAATTAATACTCCGGCCGCTACAGCAGAACCTATCACTCCTGAGATATTACTAGCCATGGCGTATTGCAGCAAATGATTGGAAGAATCATGCTTCAATGCAATATCATTGGCTACTCTGGAAGCCATCGGCACGGCACTCAGACCCGTTGCACCGATCAATGGGTTGATTTTTTTCTTAGCAAACAGGTTGTATAATTTTACAGCAAAGATTCCTCCTGCAATGGAGATCGCAAATGCAATAAACCCTCCGACAACTATCATAATCGTCTGTGTATTTAGAAATGCAGTTGCTGTCATTGTTGCGCCCACAGCAAGGCCAAGAAAAATGGTAGCTGCATTCATAATAGTACTTGAAGCCGCTTGATACAACCTGCTAGTAGATGCTCCTATTTCTTTCACCAAATTGCCAAACAGAAGCATGCCAACCAGTGGAACCGAAGAAGGAACCAGAATGGAAACTATTGTTCCCAAAGCTATTGGAAATAAGATTTTAACTGCCTGAAGGTTTTTTATCTCTTTGTTTGGAGGAAAAAGTTTGTCCTGTTTTTTCATGTTAATAGAAAGCTCACTTTTTGTCATCGTGAGTTTCACAATAAGAGGAATAATCACTGGTACAAGAGCCATATAAGAATAGGCAGCAATTGCTATCGGTCCTAAGAGATGAGGAGCCAGTTTGATGGTAGTGTAAATGGCCGTAGGGCCGTCTGCCCCACCGATGATACCCAATGCTGCAGCTTCTTTTAAAGTAAATCCCATAAGAACGGCAGAAATCAAGACGGAGAAAATGCCAATCTGTGCGGCGGCACCAAAGAATGCCAGTCTCAAATTTCGAAGCATCGGGCCAAAATCGGTAAGAGCTCCCACCCCCATAAAAATAATAGGCGGAAGAAATCCTGTTTTGATCAAAGCATAGTAAACGAAATTCATAATGCCATAATGCTTTGCTATTTCGAGAAGATTTTCTCCCTCTTTAATTTCTACAACACCCATGGCACCTCCAGGGAAATTTGCCAACAGAACTCCAAATGCAATCGGTACCAGCAATAGAGGTTCGTATTGTTTTTTGATGCCAAGGTATAATAGGAAAAATGAAATAAACAACATCAAAATAGTTTCAGGAGAATCAATCAGATTCCCAATAGCTGTCATTTCATATATCTTTCGGAGTAATTCCATTGAATCTCGAATATTAAATTGTAAATGTGGTGAAAGTAATCATTGATAAAAGTCCTGCTAATTTAAGCGGACAAGCACATCGTCATCGTAAATATCATCACCATCTTTAAAGCAAATTTCCACGATTGTTCCGGTAGTATCGGCTTTTACAGCATTGATTACTTTCATGGCCTCAATGTAGCAGACAATATCTCCTTCTTCTACCCTGTCACCGATCTGAATGCCTTTTTCGGAAGCATCTTTGGTGAAAAAAGTCTTACCTTCCAATGGAGCCAGAATCTCTACTGTTTCTCCTGAAGACTGAGCGTTACTACTACCGGAGGTGGTATTGGACTGGCCATTTTCTTTGAGGCCAATTGTCACTTTGAATTTTTCTCCATTAACATCCACAGTCAGTATTTGAGGCTCCTGACTTAGCGCAACACCAGTATCGGCAGAAGGTTCATTTGCGACTTTTCTTTGTTCCAAATCTGCTAAGAATGCTTCTTTTGCCTTCCCTGATTTGTAATCAATATATTGCTGTGGGTGAAGTGCATATTCCAGCAATTCCTCATCATCCTCTCCTGTATCCCAGCCTTTCTCTTCCATCTCTTTTCTGAATTCTTCCAAGGCATCAGGGTATAATGCAGCAGGATCTCCCTCAAAAAACTCTCTCCCCTGCTCTTTTGCAAGTGTTAATAATTCTTCGCCAACTTTGCCGGGCAAACGCCCACTTTTTCCCAGAAGCATATCCCAGGTATTGTCGTCTAGCAGAGACCACCGCTCTTTGCCCTTCAGCATTTGCATCACATTGACAAGTGCTGCATTTTTTACGTATTGGCTAAATGGAGTCACCAATGGAGGGTTACCCATTATTGGCCAAACATGTTTTACTTCGTCAAAAAGCTTGATCAATAAATCATCTTGTGAGATTTCTGGTTGCCCTTTTTTCTCTAGGTATTTATTGATACTCTTAAGGTTGTTTTCCAAATCAGACATCAAGCTGCCCATCATACCACCTGGAAGACCAGGGCTGATTAGAAGGGAATTCATATGCCGGTTTTTGGGGTTGATATAGTAGCCCAGAAAGTCATCAATAAACTCCTGCGTCAATGTACGGGCTTCCATGTAGGCATTCATATTGATGTCAGGAACTGAGAATCCCGCATCTTTTAATACTTCATGGACAGTCAGAAGGTCGGCATGTGCCGTACCCCATGACAAAGGTTCCATGGCTACATCTATAATGTCTGCGCCTGCACGGGCTGCTTCCAGTGATGAAGTAACAGAAAATCCCGGACCTGAATGGCCGTGGTATTGCACCAGAATGTCCGGTTTAATCTCTTTGATCCCTTTTACTATATTTCCTATCGAAACAGGTCTGCCTATTCCAGCCATATCTTTTATGCATATTTCCTCTGCACCCATATTGATGAGTTCTTCGGCCATTTTCACATAATACTCCACGGTATGTATTTCAGATTTTGTAATACATAGACAAGTCTGAGAAATCATGCCCCCTGCTTTAGCATATTCTATTGATTTTGCCAGATTTCGGGTGTCATTTAGCCCGTCGAAGGATCTTGCAATGTCAGTTCCCTGAAGTTTTTTGACTTTGAACATTAGTTTCCTTACATCGTCTGGTACGGGGTACATCCGTAATCCATTCAGGCCTCTTTCCAACATTTGGGTTTGAATGCCGGCATCATTGAAAGCCTGTGTCCAGGCTCGGTTGGATATGTTTGGGTTTTCACCATAAAGGAGGTTGATTTGCTCAAATCCACCACCATTGGTTTCTACTCTGGTGAAGCATCCCATATCCACAATTGGCTGAGCTATTCTAGTCAGCTGATCGACTCGTGGCATATATTTTCCCGAGGATTGCCACATATCTCTGTAAACAAGGCATAATCCAATCTCTCTTCCCATTATTTTTTATAATTTATGTATAGTTTAGATAGACTCTAGTCTGTTAAGTCAAATGGTTTTATTTAGCTTTTTCTATTTTTAATACTTCTCCTTTTCCTCTGGTTATTTCTTCAATAGCTGAATTAATAGCAGCTATTTTAGCAGGAGAAATGTTGTTGGAATTGCTTCGTTGGAGAACGGGTTGACCTGTAACCGGAACATATCTATTGACCATTTTTATCAATAGATTGCCTACTATTACTACAAAGGCCAATACCAGAAAAACCGTTATCATTCCTACTCCCAAAAGGGAGAGTGCCATGTTAAAATCATCAGACATTATTTATTCAGTTGAAGTTTTAAGTTGTGAAATTAGCCCAAAATACTAACAAAAATGAAATACCCCAATCAACATCAGTGCTTTTTATTATAAATAAAAAGATTTGGTTAGTAGAAAATTATCTATATCGCTGAATCAAATTAAGTTTGCAGCTTAATTGGTTAAATATGGAAATTACTGCGGATAAGAAATTAAAAAAACTTATTGTTGTTGGCGACAGGGTACTGATTAAGCCGAGAAAGGAATCTGAGAAAACTTCAAGTGGGCTTTACCTTCCTCCAGGTGTGAAGGAAAAAGAAAAAGTGCAATACGGATATATAGTTAAAACCGGGCCGGGATATCCAATTCCTACTCCTGCTGAAGACGATGAAGACTGGAAACCCGAAGAAAACAAAATAAAGTACATTCCACTACAGGCTAAGGAAGGAGATTTGGCTATTTTCTTACAAAATGGTGCTTTTGAAATTTCTTTTCAAAATGAAAAATATTTTGTAGTACCACAAGCTTCAATTTTGATGCTGGAAAGAGAAGAAGATCTGTAATTAATCTTCTTTCCTTAATTATTCGAAACAACATAAAACTCATACCATTATGATAAAATCATTGGAGTACATCGAAAACAACAAGCAAAGGTTTCTGGATGAATTGTTTGATTTATTAAGGATCCCGTCGGTTAGTGCTGACTCTAAGTTTAAAAATGATGTAAGAAAAGCCGCCGAGTTTATAAAACAAAAATTTGATGAGTCCGGTGTGGACAGTTCAGAAATATGTGAAACAGCTGGTCACCCTATTGTTTATGCAGAAAAAATAATAGACCCCTCTCTTCCAACTATACTGGTTTATGGGCATTACGATGTGCAACCTGCTGATCCCTATGATCTTTGGGATTCTCCTCCGTTTGAACCTGTAATCAAAGATGACAGAATTTTTGCACGGGGTGCTTGCGATGACAAAGGGCAATTTTATATGCATATCAAATCCTTTGAGTCAATGGCAGCCACAGGAGAACTAGCCTGCAATGTCAAGTTTATGATAGAAGGAGAGGAAGAGGTTGGTTCAGACAATTTGGGGCTTTTTGTGCAAAAAAATAAAGAAAAACTGAAAGCTGACGTGATCCTTATTTCTGACACTAGTATCCTCAGTAATGAGCACCCTTCTGTAACGGTTGGCTTAAGGGGACTTTCTTATTTGGAAATAGAAGTAACCGGGCCAAACAGAGATTTGCATTCCGGAGTTTATGGAGGTGCAGTGGGCAATCCATTAAATACACTTTGCGATATGATTTCATCATTGATTGATGAAAACGGACGTGTGACTATTCCCGGATTCTATGATAAAGTAGAAGAACTGAGTGATGAAGAAAGAGCAGAAATGGCAAAAGCTCCATTTGATTTAGATGAATATAAGAAGGATTTGGGGATAGAAGCGATAAAAGGCGAGGCGGGGTATTCGACCATTGAGAGGACGGGGATTCGTCCTACACTGGATGTGAATGGGATCTGGGGAGGATACACCGGAGAAGGTGCAAAAACAGTATTGCCATCAAAAGGGTACGCCAAGATTTCTGCACGACTAGTGCCCAATCAGGACAGCAAGGAGATTACGAAATTAATCATAGACCACATGCAAAAAATAGCACCAAAGCATGTGAAAGTCAAAGTGACTCCTCATCATGGAGGAGAAGCAGCGGTGATCCCAACGGATTCACAAGGGTATATTGCTGCGGTAAAGGCTTTTGAAGAAGCATGGGGCAAAACTCCAATCCCTACACGGGATGGAGGAAGTATTCCTATTGTAGCTTTGTTTCAGAAGGAGCTTGGCTTGAATTCCGTACTGCTCGGTTTCGGATTGGATGAAGATGCCATTCATTCTCCTAACGAAAGTTATGGTACTTTCAACTTTTATAAGGGTATTGAAACCATCACCTGGTTTCACAAATTTTTTGCTGAGAAAGAGAATTAATAGTTGCATCAAACTCACCTTTTTAGCAAACCATAAAAATCGAAACTAAATGCGTCGTTCCAAACTTGTAATAAATTGTCAGCCAGGCATATCTCCTGTGCTCAAAAATGAAATCGAATCGCTGGGTTATCGGGTGCTGTCAGTTGACAATACAGGGGTTTCGATGGAAGGAGGCTGGGAAGAAGTGATGGATTTGAATTTCAACCTTAGAACTGCGTCAAGGGTATTGTGGACAATTCGTTCGTTTGAGGCCAAAAATCCCAATGAACTTTATGCAGAAGCGAAAAAAACTCCCTGGAACAAGCTGATCCCAAAGGATGGATTTATTTCTATCCATTCTTTTGTCAAAAACGATTATATCCGGGACACCAGTTTTGCCAACCTCAAACTAAAGGATGCCATAGTAGATCAAATGACAGAAACTACTGGTGATCGTCCTAATTCAGGAAAAGAAAAGGACAAAACAGTAATTTTTATGTTTTGGTATGAAAGTAAATGCACTATTTATTTTGATACATCTGGTGAGACTATTGCCAAGCACGGATATAGGAAAATGCCTTTTAAAGCTCCAATGATGGAATCTTTGGCAGCAGCATGTGTCCGGTCGTCTGTATGGAAACCGGGAAAAGATCATTTCATCAACCCTATGTGTGGTAGTGGCACTTTAGCCATAGAAGCGGCACTATTAGCCACAAACAGGCCTCCGGGGTTGTTGCGGGATAACTATGGTTTTATGCACATAGATGGTTATGACCCGGAAGTCTGGAAAGCACAAAAGTCTAAGCTTAGGATTAACAGCAAGATAGATGGAAAAATTATAGCTTCGGATTTGAGTGGATTGGCAGTAAATGCCGCCATAGAAAATGCTAAAAATGCTGATGTTTCCGATTTGATCGAATTTGAAAAAGCACCATTTGAAAAAACGAATATTCCGGAAGGATCCGGAATCGTTATGATCAACCCTGAGTATGGTGACAGATTAGGAGAAATAGAGGAGCTGGAAAAGATATACGAACAATTGGGAGATTTTTTCAAGCAAAAATGTCAGGGAAAAATGGGATATATATTTACAGGAAATTCAAATCTGGCTAAAAGAATAGGGCTTAGGACTAAATCAAAGACTCAGTTTTTTAACGCCAGAATAGAGTGTCGATTACTGGAGTACGAGCTATACGGAGGAAGCAGAAAAGCTGAAGGCAATCATAAAACTTAACATTGCTCGTTACGGAATTTATATTTACCATCAATAATTGGGAATATTACGACTTGGGTTATAATTTGCACAAAACCTGCTAAAAGTGAAAAAATTCCTTATCATCATTATTTTACTGGTATTCTTCGGGGGTGGGTTGTATATATACAATAGCTATTTCCGGCAATCAGTCCTTTCGGTGTGGTCTTTTGTGCCATCTGATGCAGTACTTGTGTATGAGTCCGGCAATCCTCTGGCACAATGGAACGAAAGTAAAGACAAGAAAATATGGAAAAACCTAAGCGGTTTGCCCATTTTTAGCAAGATTGACAAGCGCCTAAGTGTTCTAGATTCTATTTCAGGAAAAAATGGCTCATTGCAAGCTTTTTTTGAGAAAAATGAGGTGTTGATTTCATTTCATGTGACCTCCAGTGAGGTAATGGACATGCTTTTCACTTTAGAAGTGAACAACCTTAGCCAACATGAATTGTTGTCAAAAGCAATAGACTACTATTCGAAAACTGAAAATCTTACCCGAAGAACCAGGCAATATTTGGGATATACCATAACGGAACTAAATTCTGATAAAGGCAGTTTTGCTTATGTGTTTCACAAAAAATATTTTGTTGGCAGCTTCACTCCTTTTTTAGTAGAAGACGCCATCAGGGTTGTTGAAGACAGGGAAATATTGTCTTTTCAAGAGCAACATGCAGATATTTTTGGTATTACCAAATTGCAACAGGATCAAGGCAACATCTTCGTGAATACTGCACGATTAAGTCAAATCACAGGCGTTTTTACCGACCCTTTAAAAGCAGACCTGTCGTCTTTATCCTCCCTCACGGATGTCTCTTTTCTGGATTTGGCTATCAACGATGACAATATTCTGATGACAGGCTTTTCGTTAAACAACCCTATAAAAAGCAATTATCTGGATGTTTTCAATGAAGTGGCAAGTAGCGAATTTGAGATGCCGGAAGTTACTCCTGACAATACAGCAGCCCTGATCCATTTTTCGTTTGACAATACCGAAAAATGGCATTTGGCATTAAAAAATTACTGGAGAAAAACCAATCCCTCTAACCTGACTCAGATGGAGGAATTGGAAAATAAATATAACCTTGAGGTTTCGGATTTGTACAACTTTTTAGATAAGGAACTGGGTTTGATTATTTTGGAATCACTTAACCCCAATGATCCTGATATGATTACCTGCCTCAAAATTTCGGATCAGGAAGCTGCAAATACTTTTTTTGGAACACTCGCATCAGCCACTCACAATGAAGAAAACCCTTACAATGAATCCTGGTCAGATATTCCTTTAAATCAAATAGAAATTGATGAATTGCCGGCACGATTGTTTGGTTCAGTTTTTTCAGGTTTTCCTATTACCTTTTATTGTCAGATAAATGGGTTTCTTTTTTTAGGAAATAGTGAGCAGGTATTGAAGCAGCTTATCGACCAGATAAACTCAGAGGAAATGTGGAGAAAATCCATCAAAGTGAATAATTTCCTGGATATCGCCAACAAAGAAGCAAACGTGAGTCTTTTTGTACATACGCCGGGTGCCTGGAATTTACTCTCAAATCAACTCAATGAAAAATGGAATGGTTTTTTTAGTGAGTATTCTTTGACATTGAAACAAATAGAATATGGAGCCTTTCAGTTCAGCAACATTGATGGTAAGTACTACACTAATATCTCTTTACAGCATCCTGGTAGAATCATAGAAAAAGTAGAGGCATCAGATTTTGTGACAATAGATGAGCAGGAATTCGCTCATAAACTGACTACAAAGCCACTTATAGTTAAAAACCATAACGACGGAGAACTAGAAGTGCTTGTGGCAGATTCATTGCACAATGTTTTTCTGGTTTCTTCCGACATAGACACACTGTGGAGCAAGAATTTGAAAGAAGAGATCGTAAGCCCTGTTTATCAGGTGGATTATTATAAAAACAGGAAACTCCAATACCTTTTTGCAACAAGTAAGTCGATTTATATTCTGGATAGAAATGGAGAGACACTTCCCGGTTATCCTTTTGAACTGCCGGACAAGAAAAACATAGAATTTCTGAGTTTGATAGACTATGACAACTCTAGGAATTATAGAATAATGGCAGCTACCAGTGATGGGAGTTATTATATGTTTGACAAAGGAGGAGTGAATCTGGAAGGATGGAAACCAAAATCTCTTGAAGGAAAGCCGGTTATTTACCCTTTTCACATGAGAATCAGATCCAGGGATTACATAGTGTTTATGCATCGCAATGGGTTGGTTTATATCTTAAACAGAAGAGGAGAACCTGTTTCGGGTTTTCCGGTAGATTTGAAAGGGATAGTTGAAAACGAGTTTTATATCCAAAAGGGAGGAAACATATCAAGCACCACCTTTACCACTGTTACTAATGATGGCGAAGTGGTAGAGTTCAACCTCGAAGGAAAATTTCTGAAAAGAGAACAGTTGTATAAAGCTACCCCAAGTGATCAATTTTTGTTGGTCAACTCATCGCCCAACAATAAATCTTACATAGTGTTGCGCTCCGATGACGAAAAAGTAACGGTCATTGATGCCAAAGGAAAGGAGTTGTTTAATCATAATTTCAGAACACCGTCATTGAGTGCGAAATATTACAACTTCAGTCCTGACAATGAAGTCATTGTGATCACAGATATAGAAAAGAAATACACTTATCTGTACAATAAAGAAGGAAGGATACTGCATTCATTGCCTTTGGAAACAGGAAAAGAGATAGGCATGCTTTATTTTGAATCTTTGGGTATTTACAAGCTGTACACAACAAACAACAGCAAGCTGTCAGTATTGTCATTGACAAGGTAATATCTGTTAAATGCTTTCCTGCACATACTGTAAATTCCGCACTCATAAATATTTATTTTGAAATAAAAGCGATATTTTTAATCATCCAACCAATTAATTTTTATGAAAAACTCCACCCTCATTGTTGCACTGGTCTTGATATTCAGTTCATGTGCAAAAAAAAACAGCGACCAGACGGATCAGTTAAATGAAGAAACTGAAGTATATGAAAATAATCCTGCGGAGGGATTTGATATTGAGGGATCAGACCCGCGGGCGATTGTTTTGGCTGATAAAGCAATGGAAGCTATGGGTGGAAGGAAAGCCTGGGATGAAACGAGGTACATTTCCTGGAACTTTTTTAATGCCAGAACACTCATATGGGACAAATGGAAAGGAGATGTCAGGGTTGACTTTTTAAAAGAAGACCTTAAAATAATCGTGAATATTCATGACCTATCGGGAAAAGTACTTAAGGACGGGCAGGAAATAACGAGCCCCGATTCATTAAAACAGTATTTGACCAAAGGTAAAAATGTATGGATCAATGATTCCTATTGGTTGGTGATGCCTTTCAAACTTAAAGATTCAGGGGTGACGCTATCTTATCTTAAAGAGGACACAACTCTTACAGGCAAACAGGCTCATGTTTTGGAACTGATATTTAAAGATGTAGGGGTGACACCTGAAAACTATTATGAGGTTTGGATAGACCCGGATACCAATTTGGTATGTCAATGGGCATTCTACAGAACACATGCTGAACAGGAAGCTAACTTTGTACTACCATGGGAAGATTACAAACAATACGGAAAGATTTTACTTTCAGGAAACAGGGGAAAAAGGGAATTAACAGATATAAAAGTATTAGAATCTATACCTGAAAATACTTTTACTACGTTTGATTCTGTTGTATTGTAAAATAAATAGGAACGATATTTGGATAAGACTAAAAGAAAAAAAACAGAAACAGAAATATGAAGAAGATAATCTTAATTTTATTGGTTGGGTTTGTTGGGATGAATATGCCTGCCATGGCTGTTGATGGGGTTAAAATCATATCAAAAACCAAGGACATTTCCAGCGGATCGGTTTCCAATACCACCATCTACATGACGGAAAATAGTATGGCTGTTGAAAATAATGGAGGCAGGGACAACAGTTCATTTATTTTCAATTCGGAAAAAGAGGAGTTTACATATGTTGATCACTCTAAAAAAGAATATTATCATTTCGATAAAGCGGCGATGCAACAACTGAAGCAGCAAATTCAGATGATGATGATGATGATGAAACAATTTGCGGCAAGTATGTCTGAAGAGCAGAAAAAAAAGATGGGTAAATTTATGAACAAGGACGCATCACCCATGGAATTCAATGCCGTTGGTTCATCTACTAAAGTAGGAAAATGGAATGCCCAAAAGTACGAGGGAATTTCCGAAGGTGAAAAAGCTACTGAGATGTATATTGCTTCTTTTAAAACGATAGGTATCCCGCAAGATAAATTTCAGGTAATGGATAAAATGATGGATTATTTTAAAACCAACCTGAGTGAGATAGCTACATTTTTACCTACTGGAGGTTCATTTTCCCAGATGGGATTTGATGATTCCAGTCCGGTATTTAAAGAAGGTATTCCCGTGAAAACGGTTTCGTACAAAAGTGAAACAGCAGACAATGAAAATACTGTGGAAAGCATCAATCAGGAGAGTTTTTCTGATGCGCTTTTCAAAGCTCCATCGGGATATTCTAAAAAACAGATTAACATGCAGATGAAATAATCTCAGAAGATTCAGTACATAAAAAAACACAACTCATTTGGGTTGTGTTTTTTTGGGTGCATATCAAATTGTCGTTTATGCCACATTTTTAAATTCTGTATTAACCATCTTGATTACTTTGTCCCATTGTCCATTCATATGTGCCACCCTTAAATTTAGCATGTGCTGCGCACCTTGTTTAGTCCACCTTTGTCC
>NZ_JBDKWG010000094.1:0-57139 GCF_040151475.1 Reichenbachiella sp. MALMAid0571
CCTAAACTCAAA
Source organism: Reichenbachiella sp. MALMAid0571 (assembly GCF_040151475.1). NCBI lineage: Bacteria > Pseudomonadati > Bacteroidota > Cytophagia > Cytophagales > Reichenbachiellaceae > Reichenbachiella > Reichenbachiella sp. MALMAid0571. Next base: position 13 of record NZ_JBDKWG010000094.1, read on the forward strand.
TCTTAACCAAGTCTAAATACCTCCATTTTGTTAAATATAACTGTACCATGTCAATGAACAAACCCTCTCCAAATCCCTGCCGGATTACTTAAGGAGGCGCAAAAGTAATAGAGTTTTTATCAATTACAATGAACATCAATAAAATATCTCCCCTTATTTTCTAATCAACAATAAACCCAAAACTCAATATCCTGATACTCTATGTCTTATGATAATAAATAAAATTCTGCCTCATCAATCTAACTTATTTCAACCACACAATTACCTAAGGATAAAAGGCATGATGTTACAGTTTGTTTAAATTCGCATACGAATCATCGCCATAGCTGAACATACATGATAAAAGAATGGGAAATACCAAGTAAAGACGATAATCCTCTAGTCTCTGAGTTGGCCGAATTGCTAAATGTAAGTCCAATAATTTGTCAGTTGCTTGTTAGACGGGGTGTCAATTCATTTGACAAAGCCAAAACATTTTTCAGACCTGAGATTTCTGGTTTGCATGACCCTTTTTATATGAAGGATATGGACAAGGCAGTCGCACGGCTCAATGATGCTATATTTAACAATGAGAAGATCTTGATATATGGTGATTATGATGTAGATGGCACAACTTCAGTGGCATTGGTTTATAGTTTTTTGAGAGAAATATATGAAAACATCGACTTTTACATCCCGGACAGGTACTCTGAGGGTTACGGAATTTCAAAACAGGGAATTGACTATGCACAGGCATCTGGTACAACTTTAATCATAGCTCTGGACTGTGGAATAAGAGCAATAGACAATGTGAACTATGCAAACGAGAAATTCATAGACTTTATCATTTGCGATCATCACCTGCCGGGGGATAAATTACCTGATGCTGTTGCAATATTGGATCCTAAAAGAAAAGACTGCTTATATCCTTATGATGAACTTTCCGGTTGCGGAATTGGATTCAAATTTCTTCAGGGATTTTGTTTGCAAAACACAATAGACTTGGAGCAACTTTATAATTATTTGGATTTGGTGGCGGTGAGCATTGCTTCTGATATAGTACCTATGACAGGTGAAAATAGAATATTGGCATGGTATGGATTGAAAAAATTGAACTCCAAACCACTACCGGGATTTAAAGCACTAATAGATGTATCCGGTTTTAAGAACAAACTTGACATTACCAATGTGGTATTTGGAATAGGCCCCAGGATAAATGCTGCTGGTAGAATTGGTCATGCAAAATCTGCTGTAGAACTGTTGATAGCTGAAAACGATGAGCAAGCCAGCACTCTCGCTAAAAATCTCAACTTAAATAATATAGAAAGAAAAGAGTATGACGAATCCATAACATTAGAGGCTCTTGCTCAAATAGAACAAATCAATCAAACCGGAGAAGCCAAATCTAATGTACTCTTTAATACTGACTGGCACAAAGGCATTATAGGTATAGTTGCTTCCAGATGTATTGAAAAACATTACAAGCCAACAATAATACTTACCGAATCGAACGGATCTGCAACCGGGTCAGCAAGATCCGTCGAAGGTTTTGATATCTATGAGGCCATTTCATCTTGCAGTCATCTGCTAGAACAATATGGTGGGCATAAATACGCAGCAGGACTTACCATGCCTCTGGCAAATGTCTCAGAATTTCAAATGCAATTTGAAAAAGTGGTTTCAACCACTATTACCAACGACCAACTTATACCTAAAATAAAAGTAGATGCTGAAATAGATTTTGCAGATATAAATTTTAGCTTGTATAATATTATCAAACAAATGGGGCCATTTGGCCCTCATAATATGCAACCGGTATTTGCAACAAATAATGTCAGGTTAAAGAATAAAGCAAGAGTACTGAAAGACTTACATCTAAAGTTGTTTGTAGAGCAAGAAGGATCAGAAGTTTCCTTTGATGCTATTGGATTCAACCTCTCAGAATATAGCGACAAACTTGATTCTCCCTTTAGCATTGCTTATACCATAGAAGAAAATAACTATATGGGCAACAAAACCCTTCAGCTGGTATTGAAAGATATCAAAACGATGAATCAATAAACCCGTATCATTGTTAAATTACTACCTATATAGTAGCAAGCTATTCAGATTCTTATAGATAGGTTTTATAAACTCATTGTAAAATTTGAATTTAATAGATTAAAATTGCCAAGAGCAAGTTAATACTCAAAACAGATCGAGCACATGGAACTCCGAGCAGAAAGCCTCATAAAAAAATACAAAAAACGAACAGTGGTGAACAACGTCTCTGTCAAGGTTGAACAGGGAGAAATCGTTGGGCTATTGGGTCCCAATGGAGCTGGGAAGACGACCTCATTCTATATGATAGTCGGGTTGATCAAACCAAACGAGGGACATATCTATCTAGACAATGAGGACATTACAAACCTGCCGATGTATCGCAGATCGAAATTAGGCATTGGGTATTTAGCACAAGAGGCCTCTGTCTTCAGAAAGTTGTCTGTAGAAGAAAATATTCTTGCTGTTTTGGAAATGACAAAACTTTCTAAAAAAGAACAAAAAGAAAGAACTGAGGAACTGATGGAAGAATTCAGCCTGACTCATGTAAGGAAAAATATGGGTATGGTATTGTCTGGAGGGGAGAGAAGACGTACAGAAATAGCCAGAGCTTTGGCAATTAACCCCAAATTTGTATTACTTGATGAACCTTTTGCAGGTGTTGACCCCATTGCAGTTGAGGAAATTCAGACAATAGTTGCCAAACTTAAGAATAAAAACATTGGAATACTGATTACAGACCATAATGTACAAGAAACACTTTCTATAACTGATAGAGCATATTTAATGTTTGAAGGAAAACTACTCAAATCGGGATCTGCCGAAGAACTTGCTGCGGATGAGCAAGTACGAAGAGTATATTTAGGCCGGAATTTTGAGTTGAAAAGAAAAATTTAATTACGTGGAAATATTCAATTCAATATTGACATGGGTAATGAAGAAACGTATCCACCAGATCGAACTCTTCATGAAATATCCTCACGAAGTACAGGAAGAAATTTTTAAAAAGCTTTTGCGTACTGCAAAGAATACCGAGTTTGGAAAAAAATATGGTTTTGAATCCATTGATACTTTAGATAGATATCAAAGTCGTGTACCCGTACACCAATATGAGACGCTATTCCCCTACATAGAAAGACGAATGAAAGGGGAACAAAATTTGCTTTGGCCAACGGATGTCAAATGGTTTGCAAAATCTTCTGGAACTACAAATGCCAGAAGCAAATTTATTCCCGTATCGCAGGAAGCTCTGGACGATTGTCATTTTAAAGGAGGCAAAGATTTGATCTCTATATACGTCAATAACTTTCCTGAATCAAAAATGTTTTCAGGAAAAGGTCTTGCAATTTGTGGTAGTCATAAAATCAATGAATACGATCCAAGTTCCAATTCATACTATGGAGATGTCTCAGCAGTAATCATGCAAAATCTACCCCTGTGGGCACAGTTTGTCAGAACTCCTTCGTTAGAAGTAGCTCTGATGGAAAACTGGGAAGAGAAAATAGAAAAAATGGCAGAAATCACAGCAGATGAAAATGTAACTAATCTGTCTGGTGTTCCCACCTGGACCATATTACTAATCCAAAGAATCAAAGAACTCAAGAAAATTGATAGCATCCTGGATGTATGGCCCAACCTTGAGGTATTCTTCCATGGTGCGGTAGCCTTTCACCCCTATCGGCAATTGTTCGAACAACTGATTCCTAAAAATGAGATGAGATATGTAGAAACATATAATGCTTCGGAAGGATTTTTTGGTATTCAGGACAGGACTGATTCAGATGAATTGCTCCTGATGCTGGATTATGGTGTTTTTTATGAATTCATTCCTTATGATGAAATTCACAAAGAAAACCCTAAAGTAATAAGCCTGCCCAATGTAGAAATAGGTGTGAACTATGCCATGATCATTTCTACTAATAGCGGACTATGGCGATATAATATTGGTGATACTATTAAGTTCACATCCACATCTCCCTACCGAATCAAAATATCAGGTCGGACAAAACATTTCATCAATGCATTTGGAGAAGAATTGATCATCGAAAATGCTGAAAGTGCAATTACCAAAGCTTGTGAAGTAACCGGGGCTGTCATCGACAACTTCACTGCTGCACCTATTCACTTTGAAAAAAACAAAAAAGGCAAACACGAATGGGTAATAGAATTTAAAAAAGAACCTGAAAGTATGGAAAGGTTTGTTGTACTTCTGGATGAAAATCTCAGAGAACTAAATTCAGACTATGACGCCAAACGATTCAAAGACCTTGCTTTACAATTACCCCTGGTACATAGCGCAAAGTCCGGCACATTTTATACCTGGATGAAAAAAAGAGGGAAACTCGGAGGACAAAACAAAGTTCCCAGACTATCTAACACCAGAGAATATATTGATGAGGTATTGAAACTGTTGTAAAAGTGTCGGATTACATTTTAACAATGAATTGATCTATGTCATTAAGGGTAATCTTATTTTCATAAAACGCCTTACCAAAGACCACTCCATGAACTCCTAAATCATTCAATTTTTCAAAATCCGCAATATTACGAACGCCTCCACTTGCAAAAACATGGAGGTTCGGGAATTTTTTAATGATCTCTTCATACAACTTATATGAAGGCCCTTCGAGGGTACCATCTTTAGAAATGTCAGTAGTTTTCAAGTATTTCAATCCACGAGAATAGTAGTAATCTATATGACTGAAAAGATCTATTTTGGTTTCCTTTTGCCAGCCTCCTACTCTGATATTACCATTCAATACATCTGCACCCAAAGCAATTTTTTCTCTGCCATAAGACATTATCCAATCTTTGAAAAGCTCTTTATTGTACACAGAGATAGTTGAAGCGGTAATACTTTCCGCACCGGACTCAAAAGCCTTGGTTATGTCTCCATCTGTATGAAGTCCTCCGGTAAAATTTATATCCAGATTCGTATAGCCCGCTACAAGCTCTAGTATATGATAATTTATAATTTTTCCTGCCCTCGCTCCCTCCAGATCTACTAAATGGATTCTTTCAATGCCATGGTCTTCAAATTTTTTGGCTAAATCAATTGGACTGTCCTTATAGATAGTCTCCTTATCATGATCAGTACCCGTTAGCCTAACTATCTTTCCATTCAAAATTGATATAGATGGTACTAATAACATATAGGTAAATTGAGAAAGAAGTGAAGTATAAGGCACTCCTGTTTGCAATAATTAAGTTAAACCTAATTTACTCAATTTATTGGATTTTGACAAGCTTGAAGCCCTGGCCATGTACAGTCAAAATCTGAAGCGAATCGTCTTCTTTTAGGTGTTTCCTGAGTTTGGCAATATAGACATCCATGCTTCTGGCATTAAAGTAACTGTCATCTTTCCAGATGGATTTCAAAGCATAACTTCTATCCAAAGTCTGGTTAAGGTTTTGAACAAAAAGCTTCAGCAATTCATTTTCTCTTGATGTCAATTTGGTGTCACCAGAAGGTCCTTGCAATAACGATTGGTCATAAGAAAAAAGAAATTTACCCAATTCCACTTTTCCCGGCATACCACTTTTACTGGTGTTTTCTTTGTTCACCCGTTTGTTTATGGCATTAATCCTCAAAAGCAACTCCTCCATACTAAATGGCTTGGTCAGATAATCATCAGCCCCAATCTTCAAACCCTCAATGGTATCTTCTTTCATTGACTTGGCCGTGAGAAATACTATTGGGATTTGCTTGTCAACTTCTCTGATTTCTCTGGCTAGGGAAAATCCATCTTTTTTTGGCATCATTACATCCAATACACAAAAGTCAAAGCCTCCTTTTTCGTAAGTAGCAAACCCTTCTTCTCCATCTCTGCATAAAGTAGTTTCATGCCCCTTTAGGTGCAAATATTCTTTAAGGATTTGTCCAAGATTCGGATCATCTTCGACGATCAATATATTGAGGTTTTTCATTTCATATAAATTTAAAATACATGATCAAATGGGAGAAATATTCTGAAATTACTTCCTTTTTTCAGTTCGCTGGTAACTGCTATCTCTCCCCCATGGGCTTCTACCATATTTTTGACATAGGCAAGACCCAATCCAAAACCCTTTACATCATGGATGTTACCGGTTGGCACTCTGTAAAATTTATCAAAGACTTTGGATAATGCATCATAGGATATGCCGATCCCTTTGTCTATAATATTGATCACTATACCCTTTGCTGTATCTTGTGTGGAAATTTTTATTTCCGGTTTTTCCGGAGAATATTTATTAGCATTGTCCAAAAGGTTGACCATAATATTGGTAAGGTGCAACTCATCTGCTTTTAAAGATTGTTTTACTGCATTGAGTTCTGTCGATATTTTTCCTCCTTTACTGGAAATCTGAAAAGAGATGTTCTCCATTGCTTTTAAAATAACATTGTGAACATTGACTTCTTCCAACTTCAAATTCAAGTCTTGCCGCTCGATTACAGCCATTTGCAATACTTTTTCTACTTGCAGTCCAAGTCGTTTGTTCTCATCATTAATTATCCCAAGATAACGGTCTCGCAAACCAATAGTGCCATTTATGTCTTTGTCCCGCAATGCCTCACAAGCCAAAGAAACTGTGGAAATTGGTGTTTTAAACTCGTGGGTCATGTTATTGATAAAGTCATTTTTGATTTCAGAAAGTTTCTTTTGTCTGAAAATCGTGAATATGGCATAAGCAAAACAAAAGATGATCACCAAAATAAGTACAACGGAAGAAGTCAGTGTGAACCATATCTTTTTAAGCAAGAAGTATTGTTGTCCCGGAAAATTAATAAGTAGATATCCCGCCTCTCCCATAATATCATTGGGAAAGAGGTTTGACCTCATGTCTGTCTGTAGCAAAGCTTTTTCGCTTTCAGTTACTTTTTTTATCACCAAATCTTCTGACAGAGGATCCAATACCGCAAAGTCAAATGAAATATCGATTCCCTTATTTTTCAATCCAATATTCAATAGAGAATCCAATTCGCTAAACTCTAACCTTTTATCAACAGCCTTTTTTCCAGATAGCAATTCACGCATGGCCATTTGAACGTATTCAGATTTCTTGGCCACTTTTTTTAGTTTTTTTTCTAATGCTCTATTGGAGCGAGCAGAATCTGTTCCGTTGATGTTGACTACCTGCTTGTTGTCATCTCTAAAGTCATCTCTAAACTTTATAGAAACATTGTCCAAAGACTTGGTGTCATCATCAGACTCAAAATAAAAATTCAGGCCTAAAGGGAATTGAGAAGAATCTTTTACAAAATCTTCTATTTCTATTACTTTTTTCTCAAAAGTACTTTCAATCAGTTCGAGTTCATTTGGATTGGATTCAGACTGATTTCGCCATACAAACTGAGTGTGGAAATTATCGACTGCAATTAATAGTGCTTCCTGTTTTTCGAGCTTTTCAGAAACATTATTCAACACTTCCTGAACGTCTCGTTTAAAAGCCTGCTCATTTGCTTTTATCACATTGTCTATCCAATACAGCTGGAAAATCACCAATGCAATCAATGACAAAGTCATCAGTGCCGTAATCCAACCTATTGCCTTGTTATTCATGTATCAAATTTACGATATGACAACAACAAAAGATTTTCTTTAACTTTTTTTAACAAAACAGAGAGGCCATTTAATGCTATAAATGTAAGTTTTCAGGGAAATAGAAGTTAGATCAGAGATTTTTTCAGGAAACAATACGTAATATCTCCTGAAGCTCATATACTTCATGCATCACTTCTTCGCTATGATGAATCTTATCAGGATTGAAATACACCTGATCCAAACCAAAATCTCGTGCTCCTTTAATATCGGTAGTTAAATTGTCTCCGATCATAATAGAATGTTGCAGATTGGCATTTGTTGCTTTAAATGCAAACTCGAATATTCCACTAAAAGGTTTTTTTGCACCTGCTGATTCCGATGTGATTACATATTTGAAGAATTTGGACAATCCTGACATTTCAAGTTTCGTTCCCTGAATGTCATTAAAACCATTTGTAATAATGTGTAGATTGAAATTGCCTTCCAGTTCGTCAAGTAGCTCTAGTGCCCCGTCGATAAGATTTGGCTTTTGCGGGCACTCATGCAGATAATCATGATTAAAGCGTAAAACCTGATCCTGAGGAAATAATTTTTGATTCACTCCGATCTTTTCAAAAACCATATTGAATCTCTGAGTCCTTAAGAAATATTTACTTACCTCTCCTTTGTTGTATTGATCCCAAAGGTCTTCATTAATAGTGAGAAAAGCTTCTAAAAGCTTTTCCTTTTCCAATGCTCCTGTTGCTGAAAGTTCATACCTGTCATAAAGTTCAAACAAGGTTTGTTTGGCACTGGTATTGTAATCCCACAGTGTGTGATCCAAATCAAAAAAAATATCCTTATACCCCATAGTTTTCAATAAGGAAGTTTAATCTTATTGATAGACAATTCACGGTTCGAATTGAGAATTTCGAACGTTTCGTAATCTTTGAGTAAAACTGTGTCTTTATTTAAAAACTTAAAAATACGATCTACTATATCCAGGACTTCCTCCTTTACATGGTAAAAAACCCATTGATCCTGCTTGCGAAAGCTCAATAGCCCTGCGTGCTTTAGGTAAGTTATGTGCCTTGAAGTTTTGGTCTGAGTAAAATCTAAAATCAATTCCAAATCAGAAATGCACAACTCCTCGTTTCTATAGAGCAGGTACATTATTCTCACTCTTGATTCATCAGAAAACGACTTAAATATCTGAGTTCCAAATTGCAAATTAAAATTCTTCAGTTTCATTCTTTACCAACGATTAGTTCAATAGAAATACATTAAAACTTAATATATAGAACGTATTAAAAATCTGTAATTCCAGATTATATTTTAGAATAATCAAATCGGATCATTAGACCACCAACTCATTTTGAAAACAGTATCTCAAATTTAAAGATTAATAGTTTGTACCTGGCTGGCTGGTCATCCAGACTTGGGTTAGTGAATAGAAGTTACATTAAAGGTAATTAATTTGAGGTTATGTATTAATAAAAAAGGAGAATTTGACCTGAATAATTTACCAGTCAACTCATATTTTTAGTACTTTAGCAATGTGAGAAAACTTTTTCCTCTAATTCGGCATTGTAAAAGTAAACCGAAAACTGTGAAGCTATATTTATTAAGCCTATATATACTATTGTCACTGACTATATCTTTTGAAGCTTTTGCTCAAGGTGGCTCAAGGGTAATTCAATTCTCAGGGATTGTAGTAGGTGAAGACAGTACTTCGGGTGTTCCGGGGGTCCATATTTATGCTCCTAAAGCCGGAAGAGGAACAACCACCAACCCTTATGGTTATTTTTCTATGCCAGTGCTTGAGGGCGATAGTTTAATTATAAGTGCAGTAAGTTACACTCGCCAGTACTTAACTATACCAAAGGGAGAAAGTGAAAATTACACGGTAATAATTGAACTGTCAAAAGACACCACCTATCTGCCGGAGTTGGAAATATTTCCATACCCTACAGAAGAATTGTTCAAAGAAGCCATACTGGCACTTGAGCTGCCTAATCAAGGAGATCTGGACAACCTGCAAAGAAATCTTGATGAAGCAATGTTGAGGAAAATGTTTGCTAATACCGCTATGGGGCCAAGTGCAAACCACAATTATTTTGTACAACAGCAAATGTCAGCCTGGAACAACCGATTCCAACCCACTTCCATTCCATTACTCAATCCATTTGCCTGGAGTCAATTTATTAAGTCAATCAAACGTGGAGACCTAAAAAAGAAAAAGTAACTAAACTGCTATTCCCAGTTGTTTTTCTAAACAAAAATTCACTAGGAATTTCGAATTTTCACCCAACTCCAAATTGCCATCTTTAAATTGAACAATTTCAAGTGATTCCATTCGAATCAATTCATATTTTGCTTCCAGATTAAGACAAAATGGAAGTCTGTGTTTTGGGATGCATCCATCTTTAACCAAAGCCAACAGTACGGAGTTAAAGCTGGTATTTCTGAATGCCACATCTTTCCAAAGGTTGTTATTTGTAACTATCGTAGTTTTCATAATGCAATATCAAAATTCCATCATTTTACAATAATGATGTTAGACATTGACACAACTGATATTGATCATCTAATCCATCTCAAAAAGTCCAATAACAAGACTTATCAGGGATAAATCAATTAATGACCTTCTAAATATTAAATTCCCTGTGTACTAATAGTAATTTGAGCTAACGAAATTCGTTTTTGATAAAATTTGATTTAATTCTTTAATAGATTTACAGTTCCAACGACTACAAGCAAACCATAAAGTTGAGATACAATAATTCCTTATTATTAAGCTTACTATTTTTGATCCTATTGGGAAGTTGTGCTCCTGAAAGGAAAAACTTGATGAGCAACACTTTTCACAATACAACTGCTCATTACAACGCTTACTTTTATGCCAATGAACGAATAAAAGAAATAGAGCAGGCTATAGAAGATGGGCATGAATGGAATTACAACAAAATTCTTCCTATTTTCCCCCAGTTTGATTCTACACTAGCCACTAGCATGGCCAGCCAGATTGATGACTGTGTGAAAAAAGCATCAATAGCCATTCAAAGACATCCGGAATCCAACTGGGAAGACAATAGTTATGTGCTTGTTGGCCTGGCCAGGTATTATAGCATGGATTTCGGTAATGCCATAGAAACATTTAAATATGTAAATACCCATAGCGAAAATGACAATACCCGTCATGAAGCTTTGATCGACCTGATCAATACCTACATCAAAATGGAAGAAATGAAGAATGCCGGGGCAGTATCTGATTATCTCAAAAAAGAAAAACTAAATAAAAAGAATCTCAAGGATTTATACCTATCAAGAGCAGATCTATTTCAAAGGCGTGAAGACCTCAATTTCATGGTTCAAAACCTGACACAAGCAGAGCCTTTGATTACCGATCATCATGAGCGAGCCAGAATCAGTTTTATAATAGGGCAGGTCTATCAACAACTAGGTTTTGACGGGGAAGCGTATCAATATTACAAAAAGAGCTTGGCCAGTAACCCAACTTATGAGTTGTCATTTTATACGAAACTGAATATGGCTCAGGTAACCGAGCTGACCAAAAACAATGATATAAAAAAAGTAAGGAAGTATTTTAAAGGCCTTCTTTCTGATGCAAAGAATGTAGAATTCAGGGATAAAATTTATTATGAGATGGCCAGATTTGAAGTCAAACAAGGCAATCTCGAACAAGGCATAGAGTATTATAACTCCTCTGTTCAGGCTAGTACCAAAAACAAACGACAGAAAGCCTACTCCTATCTTAGCCTGGGTAAAATCTACTATGATAGCCTTGCAAACTATAAACTTGCAAAGTTATATTATGACAGTACCATTTCGGTTTTGCCTCAGGATGAATTAGAATATGAGTCAATTTTGGAAAGGCAAAAGATCCTTGAAAATTTTGTCAATCAGCTTACCATCATTCACGATAATGACAGCTTGATCGCCCTATCAAACCTGAGTACTGATTCTTTGAATGTATTTCTTGATACTTATATTACTCAAAAAGAAGCGGAAGAAAAGGAGAAAAAAGAAAAAGCGATAGCCAAGATAAAAAAAAGGAACAATGTTTCTCTAAACAATTCTTTCAATGATGAATTTATTCCCATAGGCAGTACAAATTTCGATGAATCTGTCTGGTATTTTTATAACAAATCAGCAGTTGAAAAAGGGAGATATGAATTTGAAAGCAGATGGGGAAACAGAAATCTTGAGGACAATTGGAGACGATCTAATAAGTCTTTGCAAACTATTCAGGAAACTACCACTGCCAATGACAACCAAGCCAAGATTAAGGCCAGCGATGATGAAAATACCAATGATGAAGAAAAACCTCTTATTGACAAAAATGAATTAATAGCAACTATTCCCTACAAGGAGGAGCAAAAGGCAAAGCTACTGGCAGAAGTAGAAGAAGCACACTATCAGTTGGGTAACATCTACAATTTCAATCTGGAAGAAAAAAACAATGCTGCCAGTACTTTTGAAAAAATGCTGGTGCGGTTTGAAGCTACTGAATACAAACTGGAAGTAATGTATTTACTCTATCTTATCTACAAAGATTTGAGTAACATTACCAGATCAGATTATTTTAAAAACACCCTGATTAATGACTATCCTAACAGTGTCTATGCCAAAATTATTATCAATCCTAACTATCGTGAAGAAAGTGAAGCTGCAAGTGGAAAACTGAAAAAAATATATGCCCAGGCATATCAGATGTATAAATCCGGAAACAACAAAGCAGCACTTGCTACTGTCAACAACGGATTGGAGATGTATCCCGACAATGACTTTGTAGATAACATGCAGCTTCTGAAGATTTTACTCATTGGTAAGATGGAAAATTTCTACACCTACCAATATGAGTTGAATAATTTCATCAGGACATACTCAGAAAGTGAATTGCTCCCCTATGCCGACTCACTGGTTAAGGCATCCGAAAATTTTCAAATTGAACTGATTAACAGTACAAGGGCCAAGTTCATTACCAACCTGAACAAATCGCATTATTTTGTATATACCTATAATAAAGATACCGAAACATACGAGCTATTATTGGAGATATTCGGTAAACTCATAGCTCAGCATGAATTAAACTTAAGCGTTCAAAGTTTGATCCTCGATGGTAAAAATTCAATGATCTTAATTCAGGAATTTAAGGACAAAGAAGCAGCAATGACATTTGACCAATTAGTCAAAAAAGTAAACCCCGAGGATCAAATCAAAAAATCAGGAATATTCCATGATTTCATTATTACCAAAGACAATTTTGACATTTTATACAATACAAAAGAGTTGGATTCATATTTGACATTTTACAGAAAAAACTACTAAATCAATGGCCAAATTCACTCGTCGTTTTATCATAGTTTTATGGACAACACTTATTCTTGGTCTAATAATCTCATTCGGTACATTTTACTCGGTCAGTATAGATGCTTTTGGATTATTTGGTGGCCTGCCAAGTTTAAAAAGTCTGGAACGGCCTGACCCTGACTTATCTTCTGAACTCATTTCAGCAGATGGTGAATTATTAGGAAAATACTACCGAAGCAACAGAACCCCGGTATCCTATCATGAACTTTCTCCAGAACTCATCCAAACGTTGATGGTTACCGAAGACGTCAGGTTTACACAACACTCAGGCATAGACCTCTTGGGTTTAGCCAGGGCTCTATCTGGAGTGCTAACATTCGAATTTAAAGGGGGAGGAAGCACACTCACCATGCAACTGGCAGAAAATCTCTATAAAACCATTACAGAAAACCGGGGGAGCTTATACAAATACCGGAAAATTGGACAGGTCATTACAAAAATCAAGGAATACATTATTTCTGTTCAATTGGAAGCATCATATACCAAAGAAGAGATATTGGCGATGTATCTCAACACCATAGAATACGGTAATAACTCCTATGGAATTCAAGTTGCAGCCAAAACTTATTTTAACAAGCTTCCGTCAGAATTGAATTATAAGGAATCTGCAATTCTGGTTGCATTAATCAATGCCCCAACCAGATACAACCCTGTAAGGAATCCGGAGGTAGCCACAGCCAAAAGAACGGAAATTCTGTACAATCTTTATAAATATGACAAAATATCTAAAGAGGAATATGATACTTTAAAAGTATCTGATCTGGGACTAGAATTCAAAGTATCTGATCACAACACTGGCCCAGCACAATACTTCAGGTCAGTCATTGGCAATTACCTAAGGTATTGGGCTGAAGAACACGGGTATGACCTCTATGCAGACGGTTTGAAGATCTATACAACAATAGACAGCAGGATGCAGCAGTATGCAGAAAATGCAGTGGAAAAACACATGAAATACCTGCATAAACTATTTATTGACCATCTCAAAGGTGATGCTCCCTGGATAGACCATGATGGCAATGAAATGATGGACTTTGTAGAAAATGCCATAAAGGGTACACCCTATTATAAATCATTGGCAAAAAAATATTCAAAAGACTCTGATTCGATAGAATACTACCTTAACCAACCTAAAAAAATGACCGTGTTTTCATGGAATGGAGAAATAGACACCACCATGAGCATGATTGATTCTTTAAAATACTACAAGCACTTCTTACAAACGGGCTTTATGGCTATGGATCCCAAGTCAGGACATATCAAAGCATGGGTAGGTGGCATCAATCATGAACATTTTAAGTACGATCATGTGAAACAAGGACATAGACAACCGGGATCTACGTTCAAACCTTTTGTATATGCTACTGCCATAGAAGCCGGATATTCACCTTGTTTTCCGGTAGCTGACCAAGCAGTAACTTGGTATCTGCCAGGACAAGATCCTCCTACCTGGACACCTCAAAACAACGACAATGGAAAATTTAGCGGTGAAAAAATGACAATCCGTCAGGCAATGGCACGATCCATCAATTCCATTACCGCCTACATCATGCAAAAAGTAACTCCACTCAAAGTGGTAGAAACTGCGAAAAGATTAGGCATAACAAGTCCGCTAGATGCAGTTCCTACATTATGTCTGGGAGCTGGAGGAGAGGTATCCGTATATGAAATGGTAGGGGCGTACTCCACTTTCGTCAATAAAGGCATTTACACCAAGCCACAATTTATTACCCGAATAGAAGATCAAAATGGAGTAGTACTCAAAGATTTTTATCCGGAACGAAAGGAAGCATTAAGTGAAAAAACTGCCTATCTTATGCTGCACATGCTCAAAGGTGCCACGGAAGAAGAACACGGTACAGCAAGAGGATTGGGATGGGAACTCCTGAATGAAAACGAAATAGGAGCCAAAACCGGTACTACCCAACGCGCTTCTGATGGTTGGTTTATGGGTGTCACCAAAGACCTGGTAGCAGGGGCCTGGGTAGGAGGTGACGATAGAAGTATCCATTTCAAGTATTGGGCTTTAGGACAAGGTGCACGAACTGCTATGCCTATCTGGCAAAATTTTATGCTAGACGTATATAATGACCCATCACTCGGAATAGAAAAAGGATCATTCCCCGACCCAACTTTCGAATTGGACGTAGAATTGGATTGCAACAAGCATTTAAATCAGGAATCCGATTCATTGAACATTGAACTGGATGATATCGGCAGTGGCGTATTTTAAGTAGCACAACAAATGGATCTCAAAGACATCCGGGAGCACAATTTCAAGTCTATACCAACAGATCCGGGAGTTTATAAATTTTACAATAAAAACTCCCTGCTGATATATGTAGGAAAAGCCAAAAATTTAAAAAAAAGGGTTTCGAGTTATTTCTCCTTATCTAAAACGAGTAGCAGAAAAACCCAAACTCTGGTCAAGGAAATTGCCAACATTAAGTTCTCCATTGTCAACTCTGAATTTGATGCCCTTCTCCTGGAAAACAACCTCATAAAAGAGAACCAGCCCAAGTACAATATTTTACTCAAAGACGATAAAAGTTTTCCATTCATTTGTATTTCAAACGAACGGTTTCCCAAGGTTTTCTCTACTCGTCGGTATAATATAAAAAAAGGAGAATTCTTTGGCCCGTACACCAATGTGAAAGCAATGAACAGCGTACTGGATCTTTTGAGGAAGCTATACAAAATCCGAACATGCAGCCTTTCGTTAACACCATCCAATATAGAAAACAAAAAGTTTAAAATCTGTCTGGAATACCATATCGGAAACTGTTTGGGCCCATGTGAAGGGCTACAAACGGAATCCTCATATCTCGATGAAATAGAACAATGCAGGCACATTCTTAAAGGCAATATTTCCATTGTTCTTTCCTATTTTAAAAGCAAAATGAAAGAAGCTGCCGAAACGCTGGAATTCGAACAAGCCAACTCTTACAAATCAAAACTGGATTTATTGGAAAAATTCCAAGCTAAATCAGTTATTGTAAACAAAAAGCTTAAGAATACCGACATTTTTTCTGTGCTGTCAGAAAAAAGTAAAGCCATAGTCAATTACATGCGAATTGATAATGGCTACATAAATATTTCTGACACATTTACGATCAATAAGAAGCTTGAAGAAACAGATGAGGAAATTCTTCCTCTCATTATTGTCAACACTCAACAAAAATACAAAAGCAGCAACCGTCTGATTATCTGCAACCGGAAACTCGAAAATTGGGATGAAAACGTCAGAGTAGTAAATCCAATAAGAGGAGACAAAAAGACCCTGTTGGATTTATCCTTAAAAAATGTGCTAATATTTAAAAAAGAACTTTTAAGGCAAAAGGGTGAAAAAGAAACCAACTGGCAAAGAATCCTGAAGCAGATGCAGCAAGATCTTAAATTAAAAGCCCTTCCGGCACACATAGAATGTTTTGACAATTCCAATATTCAGGGAACCAATCCTGTTGCTTCTATGGTCTGCTTTAAAAATGCCAAGCCTTCCAAAAAAGATTACAGGCATTTTAAAATCAAAACTGTAATCGGTCCGGATGATTTTGGATCAATGAAAGAAATAGTAACGAGACGATATAGCAGGTTGATAAATGAAAATATTCCTCTACCCAATCTGATTATTGTAGATGGAGGAAAAGGCCAGCTCAACGTAGCTGTTGAAGCTCTGAAGGAACTCGACATATACAATTCAGTTCCTATAATTGGAATAGCCAAAAGGCTGGAAGAAATATATTATCCGGAAGACACTATTCCATTACATCTTAGTAAAAAGTCTGAGTCTCTCAAATTAATTCAGCAATTGAGAGACGAAGCTCACCGTTTTGCCATTACATTCCACAGAGATTTAAGGTCTAAAAATGCACATCAATCTATTCTTGATGAAATCTCTGGCCTTGGTTCAAAAACCAAGCAAAAACTACTAACGAAATACAGAACATTAAACAAGATCAAAGACGCTGCACAAGAAGAATTGGAAGAATTAATAGGAAAAAGCAAAACCCAATCTCTATTGGAGGGCATAAAAAAAGTCCCGATTGCTCAGGACTCTTAAAATCTTTAATATAACCTTGGAAATTAGAATTCCCACAATTCATTTTCGAATTCCAGCATTTCATGTTCAATTCTTTGTGATGCCAAAATACCATCTCTACGAGATTTGTTATAGATATCAACAATTCTATTGTCCTTAGGATTAGCAAACTTAATAAGGTTAGAGCTGAAGAGACGCAAGTCAAATGCCTCGGCAAAGTTTCTATGTTCAGATGCATTCTGAACATTGTACCATATTGCTTCTCTTGGCATACTTCTAAAAACTTCTACCAAGTCTTTGTATCTGAATGATGCCAAAGGCTTTTCGAACAATGCCGGGTTTTTGTCAGCAGGAAGTAACAGCGTAATTGCCTGAA
Organism: Reichenbachiella sp. MALMAid0571; assembly: GCF_040151475.1. NCBI lineage: Bacteria > Pseudomonadati > Bacteroidota > Cytophagia > Cytophagales > Reichenbachiellaceae > Reichenbachiella > Reichenbachiella sp. MALMAid0571. The sequence continues at coordinate 17,345 of NZ_JBDKWG010000094.1, forward strand.
TGTCATAGTACATTCTAGATCTGTTCCTGTCAAAGAACATATCTTCTTTGATCTCAACGATAGAAAAATCAGCAGTTGCAAATTCATCATTTACTTCTTCCACTACTTCCTCTTCCTCTCCAAATCCACCGAATCCACTATCTTCTTCCTGGCCAAATCCCATTGCAATTTCCTCTTCAGTCAAACCAGTCTCTTCCTGAGGGTACTTTAGACGTTCCAAAAATGTCTCTTTAGACATTCTGGTAGTCACAGAATCATTCGTATAAGGAAATAACAAACCAGCCTTAACAGCTTTGATAATCACTGTAGAAAGCTCACCATTTCTGGAATAGAAAGGCCTGTTTTGTTTCTCTTTCAAATCCATCCTCCTCCACAATGTCTTCTTAAACATCATGTAAGATTCGTGAATAGGATAAACCGAATGAGGGTTATAACCCGGGTCAACTTCCTGCGAATAGCTTACACCTAAAGAAGCTATCAACATGAATGCACTTAAACAAATTACATAACAAAACTTTTTCATAACACCTGAATTTTATTTTATCGGGAAAGAAATAATCTTTCCGCTATAATTAGTGAAATCCTCAATCTCTTTTTTGAAATTCTGACGTTGAACTTTTTTCGTTTCTATTACCAATTGATCGCCGGGCCGAGCCTGACCAGCCAATTGGGAAATGTTCAGGTTTTCACCACTGATTTTAGCAGAAGTAACTGCTCTGCCAGACCTTACTAAAGTAACCTCAGACTGAGCCACTCTGAACCTGGCATCATTTGGCAAAGATTGCTGGAAACTTTCGTCTGGGATTGCCTTCAATTTTAACCCTTTTAGTTCTCGTACTGAAACTCCTGACTTTTGACTTACAGGTCTGTTCCCATTAAATGCCTGTACTTCAGGAGCAGGAATTCTGTTTACTCCAAATTCACGGCTTCCTATCACATTACCATTACTGGAAACAGTCATGGTAACTTTAGCCGACTGTGGAATAATTGTCACAAACCCTCTTTCAGCACCTTTGATATTGCTACCTCCTTTAGTGGTGAAAACCGGATTGTAAGAAGTACCCAAAGCAGGCACCTGAACATTCAATTCGTTTCCACAATTGAGGTACAGTTTTGATACTGAAGCAGACTGAATCTCCATTACTGGCTTAGAAACATAGTACTTAATAGTATCAACAAAAGTAGTATCCCTTCCACCTGGAAGAGGCACTTTAATTGCCGCTATATAACTTTTTTGCGCAATTCCTTCCTTATCATAAGCTCCTGGAGTAGCAGTAAATTCTACTTTTCCTTTACCTCCTATTACTTCAATTTCTTCACCATTGTAAGTCATAGTAGGAGTAACAGCAGAAGAAGAAGCAGCTATAAACAGCTCTGCTTCATACTTTGTACCAGCAGCTACAATGTTAGAAATTGGTTTAACCATAGGAACAATTTGGTCAAATTTCAAATCTTCTGCTCCTACTTCGGCCGCCAATGCTTCAAGTGCCTTGGTTTCCAAAGTAATCACATCATTTTGCATTTGGCTAAGAGAAGCCAATGCTCCAAGCATCGGAGTGTTGTGACCAAAATTAAGTTCAGCAAAACCCTTTTGGTTTTGATTGGGATCATCAGCAAAAACACCAATATCTTTTGCATCCTTTGCAATGTCCTTAATTGATTCGTCACCAGTAGCTTCTTTTAGAAAATCAGAGTAAGCATTCAATTTTGATTTCAACTCATCTCCTTTTTTTTCTTTGTAGAAAATTCTTGGTGCAGTATCAATGTCTTTCTGCCCAACCAACTTACCATTTTCATCATATCCACCTGAAGCCTCAATTAGAAGTTTTTTGTACTCTTCAACTTCTCCCAGAATTTTTGATGTCTGTTCTCTAACCAGTTTTGCTTTATCTAAAACAGCAACATCCTTTTCTCTATTTCCCGCATCACTAACTGCCTTCTGGATACTTTCTACCTTATTCTGGTTTTCTCCTTGATTGTCCTTATTCGTTTCCTCAAATGCCTGATTTATAAACAGGAACTTTTCAAGTACACTATTACTTACCTGCAACGCTAATAGAGCAGTCAGTACCAAGTACATCATGCCTATCATCTTGTCTCTTGGGGATTGTTTTCCTCCGGCCATATTTTATACTCTTTAAGTTTATAAATTAATGGACATATTATTTAGAAGGAGCAGAAGGAGCACTTCCACCACCTCTCATGGCAGCAAGCATATTACCATATACTCTGTTTAGAGAAGTAATATTATTGTTCAGTTGTCCCATTTCGTCACTGAATTTCTTAGTATCTTCTCCAGCTTTTGCCATACTTTCCATAGCTGCAGTTACGTTCGAATAGAATTTATTCATTGCTTTCACATGATTGTTAGCATCTTGCAATTCCATTTCATATACTGCGTTCAATGCGCCAAGATTTTTTGTAACACCTTGTACCTGAGTATGATATTCTTTAGCATCTTTAGAAGCGTTGGCCATATCAGCCATAGCTGTTACTGTAGAAGCATAAGATTTGTTCATTTCCAATAAAGAATTAGAAGCAGTTTTTACGTTTTTAGCATAGTCATTTGTGGCAACCGCAGCATCACTCAGGTTCGCCATATTTCCTGCCGAAGTAGCCATGTTTTTAAGTCCCTTCCCTAAGCTTTCAATCAATTCCGGACCAATCTTAGCATCAGCCATCATTTTATCTAGTTTTTGAGATACGCCCGGGCCATTTGCAGCAGCAACTTGCGCTCTTGGAGCTGGAGGTCCACCTTCATAGTCATCTGCTAATTCCGGATAAACTTTAGACCAGTCCGTTTCGGGGTGTTTTGGTTCAAATGCACTTAAGAAGAAAATAACTGCTTCTGTTGTTAGCCCAATTCCCAACATTTCTCCCGCACCGGGTAAATGAAGAATTTTAAACATAGCACCTACAATTACAACTGCAGCTCCTATACCATACACTTTGGGCATTATCGTGGTAAACAACAATTCTGAAAATCCACCTTTTTTTGCGCTCATATTATTAAAGATTTTAGGTTATTAATTCGTTTTAAGTTTATTGATTAAAATTCATTTCCACCAGATCGTCCCAAATGTGTCATTGCACACCTGAATCCAATAGAAGCTCTTGTTGAATCCTTGTATTCATAAGTTCTGGTTCCTGTTTCAAGATAATAAGCAATATCTTTCCAAGATCCTCCCCTGATTACTTTTTTAGTTATTTTTTCGTCAAAATATGTAGGGTTCAAATCCCATACTAAAGGCATTGAAGAAGGGTTAAAAGCATCTTCACACCATTCTGCCACGTTACCAGACATTTCATAAAGACCGTAATCATTTGCAAAAAATGTAGCTACCGGTGCAGTATAGGCAAACCCATCATCAAAGTAGTTTCCCCTTCCTGGTTTGAAATTTGCCAACAAACAACCTTTTTGGTTTCTGATGTAAGGGTTACCCCAAGGGTATTTAGCCATATCTCTACCACCTCTTGCTGCGTACTCCCACTCAGCTTCTGAAGGCAATCTAAAGTTTGGCATTGGAAACAATCCTTTTTCTGCTCTGAATGAGTTCAAATGATCCGTTCTCCATTTACAAAAATATTTTGCCGCTTCCCAATCCACACCTACAACAGGGTAGTTGTCAAATGCCGGGTGAGACCAGTAATACACCATTAAAGGATCTCCCATATGGTGAACAAAATCTCTTGTCCAAACAGTAGAATCAGGAATTAAATCTTCAAGAACAAACCCATCAGGTAAATCTACTTCTGATCCTTCAAGGATATCTTCAGTAAACTGACGGTACTCATTGTTAGTAATCTCGGTATCATCCATGAAAAACGGACCGATTGTTACCTGCTTGTTAAAATTAATCTGGGTTGCCGGCACATCTTCATCCGCCTGTCCCATGTGAAAAGTACCTGGAGGAATGGCTACCATGCCATACGGTCTTGACATTTCCCAACCCTCTCTACCGGGAGCACCAATGAGCTCTCCGTTATCATCGAACCCTGTACCTCCGCCAAAAAGACCACCTATGATTCCGCAACCTTGCAGACCAAAAACAGCCAAAATGAGCAGTAGAGACGAGCTCTTTAAAACACCTATTTTATTCATAACACAAAATTTAAAAATCATACTTTACTATAACATCTATACCTAGAATATATTGCATGGTTCAAACCATAAATATAATCCATAGATATTAATTACATGAAATTAATTCTAAAAATTATATCAAAGACGTTTAAATATAAATTTTAGCAGCTCAAATTGTAGAAATATTATTAAATCGCAAAATTTTTTTCTCAAAATCTGAAACGCGGCGTTCTAATTATCTTTTTGCTACCCGTAGAAATATTCGGCAAATTGTATCTAATATATATCTCATGAGAAGTGGGCTGCTTGGCTTTTTGCTCGCCAACTACATAGTCGAATGCATAACCCACTCTCATCTTGTTATCTTCCAAAAATGAGTACCCCATCAACAAAATCAAAGCTTCACTATCTCTGTAAGAGACCCCTCCCCAGACCTTTTCATCGTAGGTAACAATACCACTCAAGTCAAATGAATAGTTAGTTAAGTCTGTTTTTATCAAGACCGAAGGAGTAAATACCAGATTGTAAGACACCTTATAATTATATGATCCGGATATGTTGACATTTCTCTTGATTTGATTGCGAAACTCAGCTGACGCCTGACTCAATCCAAAATCAAAAGAAGGGCTAAGCAAGTGATTGACTCCAATACCTAGCGAATAATCCTCAGTAGAATAATAAGCTCCAAAACCCATATCAACAGCCATTTGGGATTCTTTGGTTCCGGTGTTTAGAGGATCGGAAGGATCATTAAATCGAAATTGGGAAAAATCTATAGACTGAGAAATGATTCCGGGTTTTAGCCCGATACTCAATTGCCCCCGACGAACTTTTTTATGATAGGCAATCGCTACTTCCATACTCAGGTTTGAAAGCGGTGCTAGTCTATCATTAATGAAATTAAAACCAACACCAAGATCCTTTCCCTTAAACTTAATAGGAGTAGAAAAAGAAACCAACTGGCTGCTGGGTGCACCTCCATCTCCATCAAATGAAGAACTATACCCCAGCCATTGGGTACGGTGGATTGCAGAAACGTGTGATTCTCCGTCAACACCAGCCCATCCTGCGTTGTAAAATAACGGATTGAGCATATACTGACTAAATTGAACATCTTGCTGAGCCAACACTTGAACACTAAAGGCAAGAAACATTAAAACCGCTGGTAAGATTCTTTTCATTCAACTATAATTATTAAACAGAACCTAATCTCTATTTAATCGAAAAGGGAATTTATATAACCTATTCAACATTCCCAATTTTTACAGAAAATGTGATAGAGAAATATGTTTCTAAATAATCAATAGAGGCCAATACCCTTATTAAAAATCCAAAATAAATTAAAGAAGATGAGTTTAACCGAAAAGACCGACTGACTTAGCTTATGCTATTGACCTTCTTTATGTAAAGTTCCAATGCACCAGTCATTGATGGTGCATTGGGCAGTGGTGCTTCAATGTCCAAAATCAAACCAGCATCTTTGGCAGCCTGTGCAGTAGTTGGTCCGAATACGGCGATTCTTGTATTGTTCTGCTTAAAGTCAGGGAAATTCACAAACAACGAATTAATGCCGGAAGGACTGAAAAAAGCGATAACATCATAATTGACATCAGCTAAATCAGAAAGATCACTAGCTACAGTCTTATATATAATAGCCTCAGAGCAGCTATATCCATTTTCATTTAAGAAGGTCGGGATATCATCTTTTCTAATGTTAGAGCAAGGGAAAATAAATTTCTCATTTTTGTGCTTTTTCAACACTTCAATAAGGTCACTTGCTGTTCTTGAACCTGTGAAAATTTTTCTTTTTCTTATTACTATATATTTCTGAAGGTAGTTGGCTGTTTGTTCTGAAATGCAGTAATATTTCATGTCAGATGGTATCTCAACCTTGCTTTCAGCTGCTAGCCTAAAAAAATGATCAACAGCATTTCTACTGGTGAAAATCACTGCAGTATGGCTAAGAATATTTATTTTTTGCTTTCTGAATTCCTTAATATCTACAGGATCAATTTGGATAAATTGACGAAAATCAATTTTAATATTGTACTTTTCTGACAGGGCTGTATAAGGAGACTTAGCGTCAACTGGTTGTGGCTGAGAAACAAGAATTGTTGAAACTTTATTCAATCTTTTTTTATCTTCAGTTAATATACCTTCACTCATTCTTTTGGACCTTTTAGAGAAATATAATTAATTAATGCAAGAAAAATTTTAAGACTATAATAAGTGGGATAATTTCTGTGCCGCAAATGTAAGAAAATAAATGCAGATTTTTGTAACCGGATAATTTATTTAACTTAAATAAAATTAAAACAGGTCGCATTAAAAGCATTAATACGACGATTATAAGAAATGTTGTTCGGTAATCTTCAAGGTAAAATCCCCCCATTGATAAGTTGACAACAGACAACCCAAAGAATATAACTGTCAGAAACAAAGTAATCCTGAAATAGTCATAATACTGAACCAGGTGAAATTTCCTGAGCCTATATATTTCACTTACAATCCGCACCAAAAAATACTTAAAAATCATCAGGACAATCAATGCTACTGACACTCCAATTCCCAGCAATATTAAGTTCGATGTGGTATCTATTCCATATTGTTCGGAAAGTTTATCTGATAACATCAACACTATAGTCACTATTGTGAAACCGGAAGCCACACCATATAAAAGCAACACCAATAGATTGGTGGTAGAAAACACTCCTATAGAAAACAACCCTTCTGATTTGGGCTTAAAGGAAAATGATTTTTGAAATGAAAAATATTCAAAAAACACGTTTTTAAGTCCTCTTCTTACAAAAAGGACAATTGTCAATATTATCAGAATAGAAATGATAAAAAAATCATTATTGTTTAATTTCTCCCTTAAGTCAATGGTATATCCCCCTTGGTTAGAACTCCATGAAATTGGGGAATTCATATCAATAATACTCGCATCTACCTCTGCAAAATTAACATCTTCCCCATAGAGCGATATCTGTATCTTATCTTTAGAATACACACCCATGAGGCTATCAATGCTATACTTTCTTGTACACTCTCTGGTTGATACGAAAGTGATTCTATCTTCAACTAATACAGAAACTCCTTTCGGCATTTTCATATCAAGGTAGTAATCTCTATATCTGTTCAGGTCTAAAAAGAAATGAATAGCCGTTGGTTTATTCAATCCTTCCACATAAGGCAAAAATGATTTGCCTGCCTCTGTAGTAACCAACCATGATGACCGCAAATCTTCCACCTCTTCATTTTGAGAAAAAGAGCGGTTGATGTTAAGAGACAAAATCAGGATAATAAGAGCTATCCGATGTATAGTTTTTGACATGAAAAACCTTTTGTTCAGAAGTGCAAAATTAGGTCAATCTGTCAAATTCAGACTATATACTTTGGATAATAATAGAAGAAAACACAAGTCGTAGATTCAGCTATGCTAGAATTTCGCAGTATATCCGAAATGGATTTTGGACTGATCAAATGAAAATCCCTGATTCCCGGAACGCCCAAGGCCGTATATGATGCTAAACTGACCTCCATTGGAATTTATTTTCATTCCAACCCCCGCACCGGACGGTTTATCGGTGATAGCTCCCGAGTAAATTTCCCGTTCCAACAATGCCTGGTCAAAAAACAAAAACAGATACGAACTGGCCTCCAAATACAACTGCCATTCAAGATTCACAAGGCCATATTTTGAAGCATAGAAGAAATTCTCATTGAATCCTCTTATGGATTTCAAACCACCCAATCGAAACAGGTCATTCAAGAAAAGATTTTGATTTTCTAAAAGACCTCCTGAGAATTTGAAAAATAAAATGGAGCTTTTTCCAAGAGGCATGTAATTGGCAAAGTCTGCTCTAAACTCATATTGATCGGATTTGCTTTGATTGTTGGGAGCAGAAGAAGTTATGGTTTTCAAACCAACTTGAGCATTCAGGTGCGTGATGTATCCGCTTTTTGGTATTTGAATATTGTCAAGTGTATTGATTTCCAAACCAACACCATAGTTGTTTAATCCAAAATCCCCATTGTCAACTGCCAAATCTTCTAACCGGTTTCCATTTTTATTTTCATAAAACAAATTCAATCGAGTGCTGGCAGAAAGCGAATAATTCAACCCCAGAAGTAATAACCGATTTGAAAATGCAGTGTTTTCCTTAAGCTGATTAAAGGATAACCGCAGATAAAAAGGAGAACCAAAGACAAATGGATGCTCATAGCTTACATCCAGTTGCTGAGTTTTTGTGGTAATTTTTTTCCAATGAAAATCAAAATATTTCCCCGCTTTAAACAAATTCTGAAGCTCAAAATTCAACTCCCCTGTGAGCTCAGGCTTACGGTTTTCAGCTCCCGGAATCAGTCCCAGTATTCCGTCAAAAATGTTGACTTTCCTTTTCGATAGTGATAGTCCGACTTTTGCTTTTTGAAGTCCAAAATAAACACCTGGTTCTTTTTCCAATTGCAAAAAAGGCAACCTGCTCAGCCTCTTTTCAATTTCATCTATTCTTTTTTGAGAAAATGCTTCATCATAACTTATTCCTAAATACCGGGAAATGAATTTAGAATTTACCAACTGTGCATCATTGACCTGAACAGAATCAAAAGTAATCCTTCTTCCCGGATCAGCATTCAACTCACAAAGCAAACCGGAACGATCAACATCAAATGAATCGAGTTGGACTTTGGCAAAAGGGTAGCCATTGTTTTCATAATAAGAAAGCACCTTTTGATACAACTTTTGAATTTCTGTAGATCGATAATCTATTGGCAATTGGCTTTGAGATAAAGCCAATTTTTTACTATCACTTTCGGTTAAATTTGTATGAATTATACGAATATATTCATACTTTTTTCCTAGGAACAATTTGACAGTAACTGTCTGATTGCCGAATGTTAATTCATCTAAACTAGCAAGCCAATAACCCTCTGCCCTCAGTTCAGCAACTCTATTTTTCAACAGCGTTTGAATTCCCAAAGAGTCCAGACTTCTAAGGTCAATTTCGTTCTTTCGAAATACATCATCCGTATCTCCGATTATCTCTAATTGATAGTTGCTCTGCGCATTTGCCCAATAATTAACTGTGCAAAAAGCAGTAATACAAAAAATATGTTTGATCCATTTTCCCAAAAGCGATTGGTTAGATTTGCTGCTAAAATAATCATTAGTGGCTGGAATTTACATTCATATCCCTTACTGCAAACAAGCCTGTCATTATTGTGACTTCCATTTTTCAACTTACCTGAGAACTAAACCTGATTTGGTAGATGCCATCTGTAAGGAAATCAGACTACAAAAAAGCTATTTGTCAGGCGAACCAATCAAAACAATATATTTTGGTGGTGGCACACCGTCTTTGCTTTCTTCTTACGAACTGGAAAAAATCCTAAATACTATTACTGAAAATTTTTCTGTTTCTAAAAACCCAGAGGTAACTCTGGAAGCAAACCCCGATGATTTGTCCGAAGAAAATTTATACACTTTCAAATCAAGGGGAATCAACCGCCTGAGCATTGGCATCCAATCATTCAATGATAATTTTCTCCATTTGTTCAACAGAGCTCACACATCACAGATGGCAACAAAGGCTGTTAGCAAAGCTAAAAATGTGGGGTTTGATAACATAAGTGTTGACCTCATTTTCGGAGTTCCGAATCAGACCCTTCAGCAGTTTCAAAAAGATTTGGAAAAAATCATTGCTTTAGACACCCAGCACATTTCAATATACGGCTTGACAATCGAAGAAAACACCACATTTGGCAAGTGGAAGAAAACAAACAAGATTCAGCCAATCGATGAGGAAGTTGCTGCCAGCCAGTTTGAGTTGATTATGGATGTACTAGCCAGTAGCGGATTCCACCAGTATGAAATCTCCAATTTCAGCAAACCGGGATTTGAATCCCAACACAATTCCAGTTATTGGAAAGGTGAACAATACTTAGGCCTTGGACCGGGAGCTCATTCATTCAATGGAAATTCCAGACAATTCAACATCCGAAATAACAGCAAATACATTAAAGCTATTGATGACGGGCAAATTCCATGTAATGTTGAATTGCTAACTAATAATCAAAAACTCAACGAGTATATTCTAACCAAAATCCGGACTGCAAAAGGAATAAGCCTTAAAGAAATAAAAGACCGTTTCAACTTTGATTTTGCAGGAAACTATACCGATAAGATTTCTCTTTATAAAAATCAGGGGTTGATCGAATTATCAGAATACCTGATGCTTACCAGAGAAGGGAAGCTGGTAGCGGATAGCATTACTGAAAATTTCATTGTGGATTGATGCTTTGCTTATAAAAGATTTTTCATGCTTCGTAATATATTTATATTATTGTACCTTCGTTTGACTTGCACAGGTTAACACAATAATGAATACAGAACTTAAAGCCATTATGCTGTTGAAATCTTTGATCTTCCACTACCATGGACTGGATGAAGATGAAAAAAAAATTCTGGATAAATCGGCTGAAGAATTAAAAGCACATGAAGAATTGGAATGGGCCAATGGTTTCATTGCAGAAGATTACCTCTCGGCATTCGAAAGGTCACGTGACTTTCTGAACAAAATAATTGGCCACCTGCCAAAGGAAAAAAGGTTGGGTTATCTGTATTCTGTATGGCAAGACAACAACAAAAAAGGTTACCTGACAGAAATGGAAGCAACCGCCATGCTCAACCTTGCCCGTGACTGGGAAATTCACAAAGACTTGATGAATCTTATTAAAGAGTAAATACTAAAGGCTCATCTTTTCTTTAAATCTGGATGCCTGCCTTCTGCTTACTTCCACTCTTTCTCCCCCTTTTAATTGAACCATAAGTCCACCATTAAACCACGGTTCAATAGTATCCACCCAACCTAAGTTAATAATGTGTTTTCTACTGGCACGAAAAAAAGATCGACCATCCAGCTTTTCATCCAAGGCATTGAGTGACTTGTGAATCATTGGGCGAAAAGTCTCAAAATACACTTTGATATAGTTACCATCTGATTCGAACAAACGAATATTTTCCAACTTTACAAACCAACATTTCTCTCCATCTTTCACAAACACCTGATCGGATGACATCAGCTTATGTGTCTGCTGAACAAACTGGCTGGAGGAAACTGGTTCGTCTTCTTTTAGCTTGTTGATCGAATTGGTGAGTCTTTCGGCATCAATTGGTTTAAGCAAATAATCCAGGGCATTGTATTCAAACGCTTTCAATGCAAACTGATCATAAGCAGTGGTAAATATTACTTTAGGTACTTTTTCCAGACTTTCCAGCAATTCAAACCCTGTTTTTCCAGGCATCTGAATATCCAAAAAAATTAAGTCAGGATTCAGCTCATTGATCTTGTCATAGGCATCATCAGCATTCACAGCCTCCCCTATCACTTCGATTTCGGTAAACTCTGCAAGTAATGAATTCAGCTCCTTTCGTGCCAGACGTTCGTCATCAACTATCAACGTTTTCATGTGTTTCTCTTTGTTTTTCAAATGTCACATCCGGTATTTCCAGTCGGGGAATCACTATTTCCGTCAATACCATTTCTTTATTTTCGTTGGAGATCTCCAGCCTGGCAGTATCACCGTATATCAGCTCCAATCTTTTCTTTGTATTGATCAGACCATAGCCTTCATTACTTACTTTTCCATTGATGTACTGTCCGCTGTTTCTTATATTTATCACCAGATTATTTTTCAGTAGCTGAGCCTGTATCCTTATTTCTCCTCCATATTTCAACTGGGCAATACCGTGTTTGATTCCATTCTCTACCAGTGTCTGCATCATCATTGGAGGTACTTTTACGGATTTTGTTTCCAACTGGATATCATAAGTCACTTTCAGCCGTTCCTCATACCTGATAGATTCCAACTCCAGATAATCTCTAACTATGTCTATTTCCTCTTCAAAATTTATCAATTTCTTTTTATCCATAGACAAAGAATTTCGCAGGATATTGGACAATCGGGTAATAGCTGACTTTGCTTTAATTGGATTTTCATCCACTAACCCCCTAATGCTATTCAAGGCATTGAAAATAAAATGTGGATTGAGTTGAGACTTCAGGTGGTTGAGTTCAATCTCATTGATCACCGCCTCGTACTTCAGCGACTTATTGTTTTGTTGGAAATAATGAAAAGTAAAATAGATAAGCGACCAAAGAAAATACATTGCCGTTGGGCCAAGTATGCCTAATGAAATATTCACAGAATTTAACTCTACCGAAGTAATCAAAATACCAAGCAAATAGGAAACAAAAAGCAAATACAGATAATTTGCCATCCCCAAAACCAAATCAGCAAACAAAGCCATTGGTATCAGTTTAAGCGGAGTGATGGTCACCCAATTTCCCTTTTTGATTAAATACCTTAAAAAATGAGTTGAACCTATATAAAATAAAATCTGTAGGATTTCGACTAAAATATCGGCGAGGTTCAGGTGATTTCTGAGAAATGAATAGGCCAGGATATTTGCAAAACCAAACAACGACCACCCGACAATCTGGCAAACCCAATAAATTTTGATTTTTGACATAAAAGCTATTCAAAATTAACTGTGTCAAATATAATCAAAGGTGTTGGACTTAACCGATCACTTTATTTCAGCGGCAATCTCTTCTTTCAAATGGACTTGCTCTTTAGGTGACGGGGGTCTCTTAAAAGGTCGGATGATTAATCTGGTACCACGGTCATAAGTAAAGTAATTCCATAGCCAGTTGCCGAAAATCACAATTTTGTTTCTGAATTCTACGATCAAAAACAAATGTACAAACATCCAAAGCATCCAGGCAAATAGCCCTCCAAACTTCAATCCTCCACGGAGTTCGGCTACAGCTTTGTTCCTACCAACAGTAGCCATACTTCCTTTGTCTGTATAGCTGAATGCCTTCAATAGCTTGTTGTCCATAGTTCGGCTAAAGTTCTGAGCCAACAATACTCCCTGTTGCATAGCTACAGGTGCCAGCATCGGGTGACCCTGAGGAGCATCTTCTGATGCCATATATCCCATATCACCAATGGCATATATATTATCGTGATTTTTTACTTTGTTGTACCTATCCACAAAATACCTTCGATCATTGGACAGGTCAGATTTAATTCCTTCAATAATGTTGCCCTGAACTCCGGCTGCCCACACCAATGTTTGAGCGGGAATTTGCATTCCATCATTAAGGGTTACCGTTTTGCCGTCATACGCCTTTACGATCTTGCCAATAAGCACATTCACATCAAATCGCTTCAAATACTGATAAGCTTTAATGCCGGATTTTTCTGACATTCCCCCCAACAACTTGTCTTTTCCTTCTATCAGGTATATCTGCATTTTGTCCAGATTCAATTCCGGATAATCCTTGGGTAATACATGCATTTTCAGCTCCCCCAAAGCTCCTGATATTTCTACTCCGGTTGGGCCTCCACCAACTACCACATAGTTCATCAGGCTTTGTACTTCTTCCGGATCGTTTTTGATCACAGCCTTTTCAAAGTTTTGCAAAATCTGACTTCTCAGGTTAAGGGCATGAGGCACCTGTTTCACTGGGAAGCTCTTTTCCTCAAAATCTTTATTTCCGAAATAATTGGTGACTGAGCCACATGCCAACACAAGGTGGTCGTATTTGATAGATCCGATGCTCGAATGTACCAGATTGTTATGCACATCTACTTCGGTTACATTGGCCATTCTAAAGAAAAAGTCCTTCTTGTAGCTCAGAATTTTTCTAAGCGATCCGGCAATAGAATCCGGCTCCAAACCGGCAGTGGCCACCTGATACAACAAAGGTTGAAAAGTATGGTAGTTGTTCCTGTCTAGCAATACCACCTGAAACTTAGTTGTATCTATTTTTTTAACGAATTTGATTCCGCCAAACCCTCCTCCTATTACCACAATTCTTGGCTTTTCGCTTTGAGGAATTTGCATCAACTCCTCGTTTGTACTCTGTGCTACCATCTGTGTAGTTTATTAACTCATATATCTCATACGAAGTGCAAAACTATGGGTTAATAGAATGATAAGGTTTATTTTTTGTGGTTATGTTTTTATACATTCGTGATTTATGTGATAAAAAAACCGCTAAATCAATTTGTACGATAAGACTCCTTTACATTACAACAAAAAGCCTGATTACAAATCAACCCGCTCCACACCATTCAGGTCGGTAGTGAGTATCTCCGACATGTAATCGAAAAAGGGACGCATGGCAACAAAGGTGTTGGCTATTTTTAAATGGAAATATTTGCTTAGTACTTCTTTATCTGTAAAATGGTGAGTAACAATAAACTGCTTATGCCGAAGCAAGTCTATAGCAGAGTCCTCTATTGAAAATCCCTTTGGTGAGGTTTTGACTTTTTCTCCCTGAAGTGTGCCAAAGGCATCCTTAAACTTCTTCTCCTCCAGAACCGCTCTTAACGAATCAGGGTCAGCCGTGATTTGTTTTCTAATGTGCAACAAATCTTGCGGATTTGGCCCCCAAAAGCCACCTTCTACAAAAGTATTGCCGGGCTGAATTTGAAAATAGTAACCTCCTCTCAGGTATTTGGTAGCTCGCCGAAAGCCACCGCCCAGGTTGTTTTTGTAAGGCAGCTTGTTTTTAGAAAAACGCACATCCCGATAGATACGAAACAAGCTTTTTTTGCCCGATGGAGTTTCAATCTGATCGTGCTTATGCATTTCAGCTAACACTCCATCTGCCAGGCTTATCATTTCGTTGCAGGCACTTTGGTATTCGTCTTTATGAGCAGTAAACCACTCCCGGTTGTTGTTCTGGTCTATTTTAGAAAGAAAATCTAAGGTAACAGAGAGGTTGTATGTTGAAGCCATAGACTGATAAATACGCTAATATGATACTGGTATTACTACCTATTTTTTTGATCTATTAAAACAGGTGGTTTTGTTAGTTTAGTATAGCAAAATCCAAGGTAGAAAGTTCAAAGTAATGCCATAGTAAGTATTAATAAGATCAATCCATTTTTCATATTTAGTGGGGGTTTGTTGATGATTTTTAAATCCTTTCAAATATTAAGAAAATATAAATCAAAGCACCTTCACCTGATACCCGTCTTTTTTTAATATTTCTCCAACCTTTTGGCGATGATCACCCTGAATGAGTATCTCCCTGTCTTTTACATTCCCTCCAACTCCACATTTATTTTTCAAGGCTTTCCCCAACTCATTGATGTCTTTCGTCAAACCCACAAAACCGGAAACCAGTGTCACTTTTTTCCCGCCCCGGTTTTTCTTATCCAACATAACTTTGAGGTGTTGCTGATTGTTCATAAGTGTTTCCTCTTCCTGCTCTTCGTTTTCATCATAAGAAAAACTATCGTCGGTGGAATACACGACTCCAATTCTATTCTTAAAACTATTACTTTTTTTCGCCATTTAAGCCTTTCTTATTTTTCTTCAATTCTAAAAGTCCATACAGGCCTGTTACTATGGTTGGCTACATCTTCTGCTATAC
This sequence comes from Reichenbachiella sp. MALMAid0571, assembly GCF_040151475.1. Classification (NCBI taxonomy): domain Bacteria; kingdom Pseudomonadati; phylum Bacteroidota; class Cytophagia; order Cytophagales; family Reichenbachiellaceae; genus Reichenbachiella; species Reichenbachiella sp. MALMAid0571. Next base: position 32,885 of record NZ_JBDKWG010000094.1, read on the forward strand.
TACCCGATAAAAAGTGGAATACTCCCGTTCTGCCGTGGGTTCCGATAGCGATCATATCGGCTTCTATATCCTGAGCAAAGCAAATAATTCCATCTTCTTCCTGAAAATCATTGTAGATATCCATGGTATAATTCTCAAGACCTTTAGACGTAGCAAATTCCTCCATCGTCTCAAAATCCTGTCTTGTAGTCGTAAAATTATTTGGTGTATTGACTGTGACCAGGCTTAGTTTAGCCTCGAACAATGATTGCATTTCTTTGATATAGGCAACAATACCTTCACCAGGCGATTTAAAATCAGATGCAAATACAATGTTTTTTATATCATCAATACTTGTTTTAGATTTTATGGTCAGAACAGGGCACTGAGATGTCCTGATTACTTTTTCGGCATTTGACCCTACCAGTAACTCTTCCATACCTTCTGTGCCTTCTGTGCCCATAACTACCAGATCAGTCTCCGTCTTGACAATATCTTCTGTGATTTCCACAAATGGATTACCCACTACTACTTTGGTTTTGATATCAATCCCTGAAAATTCTGGCGAATTTCTCAAGTCTTCCATTTTGACTTTCACCGAATCAATCATTTTTTTAATGTAAAGATTTTCCATCGGGTCATAACCGGTAATACCCATTGAGTTAAATGTAGATACAGATGGGTGTTCGATGATATTCAGCAAAAGGATTTGACAATTGTCTCTTTCAGCTAATTGTCTGGCAAACTCAAGGGCATGTCCTGATACTTCTGAAAAGTCGGTGGGAACAAGTATTTTTTTCATATTATGAATTAATTTTAACTTTTTTTTAACGAAAAATAAAGATACGTAAAATTATATGAACTGGAAAAAACTAACAGAGGTAGAGGCTTTAGAAGAAATTAAATCCAAATCATTTGACAATCCAATCCTAATTTACAAACACAGCACAAGATGTAGTGTGAGTAGCATGGTACTCAACCGTCTCGAAAGGTCTTGGGACGATCAGGAAATGCAAAATATAGAAATTTATTTTCTGGATTTAATCGCTCATAGAGATGTCTCAAATCAAATCGAAAGTGTTTTTGGTATTTCTCATGAGTCTCCACAGATATTATTGATCTCGTCCGGTAAGTGTGTTTACAATGCTTCTCATATGGGCATTTCCTATAGAGAGTTGAAAAACGAACTTGGAAGTACCACATTGGCAATGTAAAACACCTTGTTTAAATCGACTCATCATCGGTCAGTTCAGTAATAAGCTGACCGATCTTTTCTGCTTTTTTCCCATACAAAAAATACAAAAACCAATAAAGCAGCAAAATCGCCAAAGCAAATCCCCCAAACAGGAGCACTATAAACCAACCTTGAGAAAAATACTTTTCCGAAAAAATATCCGGGTTGGCAAAATACATCCCTGTCATAAAAAGAGGCAATGCAAGTATCACATTTGCCACTTTGTAATGGGCAATAAACCTGTTGATCATACGATACACCGTATGCAAATACTCCAGCACACTATTATCAATGGTTTTCTCACTCAGTTTTTTTATCAGCCTCCTGTAGTAAATAAAATAACCCACGTCCACCACAAACAAAAACATGGCAACTTCCCATTTCAAATCAAAAGTCATATAAAATGCTATACCAGTAAGTACAACTAAGTTGATCCACATCTCCAGCTTAAGTGCTTTGACAAATTTTTGGATAATGTTGACCGACCCCCTGTCAATGATTTTCTCTACCATCTCAGCATTAAATTCTACAGATTGATCCTCTGCTTCTTGATTCCAAGCTTTTTTAATGTCTAAATCTTTCATTGATTATAGATTTTAACTGATTTTTTACTCGATTGACTTTCGCCCCCACATTCGTAATGGTGATTCCCAAAATTTCCGCCATCTCCTTATAGCTCTTGTCGTCAAGGTACAATAGTATCACAGCCCTGTCCGATTCCTTCAATAACCTGATGCCACTGTAAATTGATTTCAGGTTTTCTTCATCTGTATAGTCGGTATCGTCCTTGAAATCTAACGTTACGTCACGTACAGTAGGAATTCTCTTCTTCTTTATCCTAAGCTGTGAAAGGCACACATTGAGGCAAACCCGATAGACCCAGGTAGATATTTTTGAAGCTCCTCTAAAAGAATCGAAAGATTGCCACAATTGGACAATACACTCTTGCTGATAATCATTAAAGTCCTCAGAATTGTCCGTATAAGCCCGACAGATTTTAGTAATAATCTTCTGATTGTTGTTCAATAAATCCTGAAACTCTGGCTTCATAAAAGCAGGACGGTTTATCTAATTCTACTCCAATATCATCTATATAGATAAAAGATGTTCTAATAGACATTTATTTTATTGGCATTCTTTCAAATGGCTTTGATCTGTCGAATATATACCTGTAAGTGTGGTGTGTCTTTCCTATTTCTCCGCCGATCTGCTTCACCACAATAATCATCTTACGATTAAAATCTCCAATCCAGTTCATTTCCAAAATAGGATATCTTCTATAATCCTTCTGCACCATTTGCGCTGTAGCCATTACCAGCGCACCATCTAGTCCTTTTCCCTGATGTGCAGGAGCCACGCCAAACACCAAACCAAGCATTTTCTTATTGGTTTTCCTCCATTTGTGCCATACAAACTTGAGCTTGCCAATTAAATCCAACTTGCCATTCACATACTTAAAAATCTGATTTACTTCTGGCAGATTAATATAAAAAGCCACAGGATCTCCCTTATAGTAAGCAAACCATATTATCTTTTCATCAATGATGGGTTTCATTTGCTTCATGATAGCATCGGCCTGTTCTTCAGACATCTCTGCCACCCCATCGTGATTGGCCCAGGCGAGGTTATATACTATTCTGAAATCATTGGCATATTTTTTCAGGTTTTTAAGCTTCATGTGCTCAAAGCTATAATCCGGATCCTGATTTAGGATGTCAGCCTTTTTCATAATCCTGGGATCAAACGGATCAAATGTATTTCGAATAAAGGTGAATTGTTTGAAATATACCTGAAAACCATAGTTTTCTACCAACTGTTGGTAATAAGAGAAATTATAATTGCACTGGTAGTTTGGTTCTATATCAAATCCATCAATGAGCAGTCCCCACCACTTGTCCCTGTCACCAAAATTGATAGGGCCATCCATTGCTTCCATTCCTTTTGACTCAAGCCAGTTTTTGCAGGCATTAAAAAGAAAGTCAGCAGTCGGTTGATCGTTGATACACTCAAAAAAACCCATACCACCAGTAGGCTGGTCATTGTTTTTGTTGGCAGTTTTGTTATTGACAAAAGCAGCTATACGACCGACCGTTTTTCCATTTTCCTGAGCTATCCACCTGATACATTCTCCAAACTTGAAGGTTTTATTTATACTTGGGTCAAAAACTCCCTCCACGTCTTTATCCAATGGACGAATCCAGTTGCTTTCGTTTTTATAGAGACACACTGGCAAGCTTAAAAATTCCTGAATTTCCCCTTTTGATTTTACTTCAACTAATTCCATATATTCCGTCTGGCATTTTGCATTTAGCTGTAAAAGTAGGTAAAATCCAAATTTAAAAAATTGCGAAAAATATTGAACGTCGTTTTTAGACCTAACAAGAATCTATATGAAAAATAAATTAAAAAAATGACGATCAATTTTTGCAATTAAAATAGAGACAAATATATTTGCACTTCGAAAATCAGAACGGCAGGTTTTGATGCCAAAAATGGTCCGTTCGTCTAGGGGTTAGGACGCCAGGTTTTCATCCTGGTAACAGGGGTTCGATTCCCCTACGGACTACTTTTAACAACACCAAACAAAAGCCAACTTTACATAAAGTTGGCTTTTTTAATGCCTTAAACCCACTTTTTTAAAGGTTTACTTTACGTTCTGTTTCGTTTGTTTTTGGTAATTGTTTGCGCATTTGTTTTCAAATTTTTATTGACTAGGTTTGAAAATTATGGGCCATACAATTGTAGCATTAGTCAACAGAAGCAACCGGAAAAATAAGTCCGGCCGCTATAAAATTCAGATCCGGGTCACGCTTGACAGGAAATCAAAATATTTTTCACTCGATGAAAGCATTGAGTTGAAATATTGGTCCGGCAAATACAACAACTGGATTAAAGAAAACCACTCTCATAATTTCAAAATCAATAAGCTAATCGCTACCAAGATAAATGCTATTGAAGGCTATATTTTCGATCAAAAGAATTTTGGGTGCAGCATAAGCCTTAAAGGTATCGAAGAGTTTTGGAATAGAAGGGGAGATAGAAATATACTCAACGACTATATAGATAACTACCTCCATGACAGAAAATTCAATAGCCTTAACACTGTTAAAAAATATAAGACTCTACAGAAGCACCTTAGCAACTTCAATCCAAAAATTCCCATGAACTCCGTAAATGAAGCCCTCCTTCAGGAATTTGGGAAATACCTTACTGGGCTTGGATTGGCTGGAGCCACTGTGTTGAAGTATTTCGATCCATTAAAGAAGATATGCCGCAATGCAGTGAAGAAAGGATACATGATCCGTGACCCTTTTTATGAAGTTGTCCTGGGAATAGAAAAATCCAAACCACATAGGGAGTATCTGGAATTGGTAGAAATTAATTTTATTAAAAATGTGCAGCTCCCTACAGAACGGCCAGCACTTGCTAATGCCAGAAAACATTTCCTTTTTTGTTTTTATGCCGGTATATATTATTCTGATTTAAGAAAGCTCAAATGGGACGAAATAATAAACAGTAGTGAGGGCTATATGATAGAAGGAACACGACATAAAAACGGTGAACAATTTTATTCTCCTATATATGAATTTACTCATGCCATTGAAATTATTGAAATGCAAAAAGGCTTAGATATGGTCTATGTATTCCCCGATCTCATTAGCGAACAAAAATATAATTACCACCTGAAACAGATTGCCAGGCTTGCTGGCATTGAGAAAAACCTTACTAATCGACTGGCCAGGCATTCATTTTCCCAATATTGGCAAGGGGAAAAGGGTATCCCTGTACATTTTGTTCAAAAAATGATGGGCCATACCGATATAGCCACTACAAAAAGTTACTACGACACTACTCCGGATGAAATAATCCAGGCAATAAAAACATTAGCCTTTAAGAAATAAACCTTACCAACTCTTAACCAGGGATATCAATGCCAGGGTTGAAAAATTTGACTTCAGAAAGCTGGGCTTATAGAAAAGATAGAATGGTTTGGGATACATCCCAAATTGAGCCTTTTAAAAAAGGCACTATGGTTGTGGCAATGTGGTGTAGCTGTTTGCTGTTACTTTAGCAGTCAAACAATTTGCTTATTATAGGTTCAAGGTTAGAACCTATACCATGTCTAGCTTGGTAGAGACAAGCCTTACTGATATCAGGGTTTTCTCAAAGTTTGTCAAAATGGATTAGGATTGGTGAAGGACAGGAAGTGATTGAGAGAATTGAACTCCAGGAGTGCCAGGCTCTTCGTAAATGTGACATTACTCTATATATCTAAATTATGTCGCATAAATGAAACATAATCAGTAATATATGTGTTAAACTGTACTATCCTTATAAAACCATTGCATTATTAAAAGAGAGGTATTATGTTTACAGTTGGATAAAATTTGTTTGCTTGAACCACGAATACAACCGCCAATATACTATGGAATGTCTATCACCAAAGTCTGAAATTAGCAATACTTTTTCTGCTGTTAGAGAATTTTCATTTAGAGAGAAAAAACGTACTTATGATGAAGAGCGAATAAATTTAATATTGGATGCAATATTAGAATTTAAATCGTCATTATCTGAAAAAACGAACAAACTAAATGATCTCAATGAAAATATTGAGAAACTCACTTGGGAAAATGATTTGGATGATGAATGTTTAATGCTCTTAAATGACTTAATTTCCTCAGCCAAAGACCTCCATTCCTCATTAATAAGGCAATATGTTGGGATGAAAGAATTTAGAGCGAAGGGTATTGCAAAGGATGAAATCAAAGATTTCAAAAACTCAATAGACGACTTGAAAGAAACATACACAGATTTGGAATCTGCATTCTTTTTTCTTCCGAAAATGCCAGAATTTATTGAAACTACCAAAGAATTTGCCCTTGTCTAATGGATATTTACTGCATTGAAGAATTCAAAAAAGAATTCGAGCAGCTTATCTCCAAAAAAAATTACCGATCTCTTACAAAAGATATAATTGAATACTTCTTTGATAAGAATATTGATGGGTTAAAATCAGGCACCAGGTTAAATAACAATGATGAAACACCCTATATTAAAAAGAGGATAGGAGGTCGGGGAGGTTTTCGATTGTACTTTCTCCTCATTATTAGGAAAGAGTCCCTATATCTCTTATTTGTTCATCCGAAAACTGGGCCTGATGGGTCTCAAAATATTACTGATGAAGCAAAAGCCAAACTTTATAAAAGAGTATTGGAATGTATTAAATCTAATTTTCTTTATCGACTGGAAGTTGAAGGCAATAAATTGAAATTTGTTGATTGTAAGGTGAAACCATGACGATTTTAGCAGATCAGTCCCTTTTGAAACTCCTTACTAATCGACTGGCCAGGCATTCATTTTCCCAATATTGGCAAGGGGAAAAGGGAATCCCTGTACATTTTGTTCAAAAAATGATGGGACATACCGATATAGCCACTACAAAAAGTTACTACGACACTACTCCGGATGAAATAATCCAGGCAATAAAAACATTAGCCTTTAAGAAATAACCCTTACCAGCTGTCAACCAGGGATATCAATGCCAGGGTAGAACGGTTTGACTTCAGAGAGCTAGGGCTATAATAAAACTACCAACTCCAAAATGATAGGTGCAGCCATTTTATACTGTGGCACATCTGCCTCGATATTCTACAGACACCTTCACCTGATGATAGGTACAGCCTTTTTAGAAACTGCCCCAAAACCACAAAATTTTGAGCTAACTTAAATAATATTGTATTCAGCGAACTAGGAATTTCAGTATGGCCAGAATAAAAAAAATTTCCGTTAGACATTTTTTAAACAAACGGTTACCACCACAAAAATTTGATAATAATGTTTTGAGGTACCCACTGTATATAAGGTTACGATACAATAATAAACCAGTAGAAGTTAGAAGCATATTAGCATCTATTTCATGGCATTTGGATTCTCAAGATCACAAAATTTATAGTTTTTATTCAGAGGTTGATTTTTGGGATAAAGGGTATTTCACCGAAGAGGAATTTGATAATCTATCAGAGCGTCTAAAAACAAACCTCCAAAAGGAAATTTCGGGGTGCGAATGGCTCTTTTATCATTATCTAAATAAAAATATCAATATACTGGATTATGATACGAAGCGAATTTTGGAGATTTTCCTTAGACCTACATTTTTAGCACTTGAAGATTATTTAAAAATACTGCTTGCTTCAACATTAAATGAGACAATTTATAAACCATTTTCGTCTTGGCTAATAGCACCTAAAATTGAGTTTTCGAAAGTTTTCATGATGCTTAAACAAATATCCAATGATGGTATAAATAGTACAAATTTTTATCGGAAGATAATTAAGCCCTATGAGGAACATAATATCTTATTAGAAGATGTTTATGAGAATTTCACAAAAAGAAATCTGTCCTTATTATATGAATGTATGTTCAAAGATGATTCAAATATTCACCAGCATATTGATGCTAATTACGCTAAATTGACCGCTCAACAATACAGAACAATTCTGAAATTAACAGGTGATTTTTACTACCGGCAGTTGGGTTTTATGTTATAGTTCAATGTAATAAACAAATTAATTTCACGAAATATTTCAGGATTCGTTAAAAAGTGTTTAAATTTGAATTATGCTAATCAAAAAACATATTTCGAATGGAAACTATCATATCCAACAAGTCGGTTGAAGAATTACCTCTAAAGGAAGAGCTCAGACAACTAAAAAATAACCAAGAAAGAATTCTTGGAGCTTTAGAGTCTTATAAAATCATCCAGCCTCCAGAATATTTCACTGTATCTGAATTTATGGAGAAAGCAATGATGGGCAGATGGAAGTTCAATCAGTTAAGAAGCAACAATACGATAAAAGTAATTCAACGAGGTAAAAAACTTTTCGTACCTGCAACTGAAGTGCGTAGATACTTCGAAGGAGAAATGGAATAAAAAAGGGCACATCCTGCAAGATGTGCCCTTTTTCAATTAAGCAAATAATTATTTTTTACACTTTAAATCATATAAAGATGAACAAATCTAAGGAAAAACTGTACCCCATCAAAATTGATGGCTTGAACTCAATTGAGGATCGTGAATATTTCCACGATCACCTGCTTAAAGCATCCGATATACTCACCGATCGCATGAAAAATGACCATCGTCAGGAGTATCTGGAGGCTATCTACTTTCTAAATGAAATCCAGGAATCTTTTAGTCCTCACAATGAAGACTTACCTGATATAGTGCTGGAGGATGTAAAATCTGCCTGGGATTTACAACTTTATAACAGGGGCCTCACTACTGCTATAAGCTTCATAATTGGGACAAATCAGGGAGAAGACAAGGTAGATGTCTATGATACAATTTACTGCCTTAGCAAGCTGAACAGAGCTATTGCCTTCACCTGGGAAGTATTCAATAATCCAAAACGAATCAGTGCCTAACACTGAAAGTATATGCCCCTTGCCAATGCCGGCAGGGGCATTTTTTTTAAAAAACACATGAGCACTCTTGAACAGATATTAGCGGAGCAGAAAAACAAGCTAGCCACTGCAAGCAATGGAGAGTTAAATGAAGAATTAAACAAAAGAGAACGATCTAACTTGATTTTTCCCCTTGATGCTTTTCATCCTAAAATTAAGCCCTTTATTGAAGTTCTTGTGAATGAATTCGATATACCCAGATCATTTATTGGCCTGTGCTTATTGAGTGTTTACAGTACATCAATAGGTGCATCTTATCGAGTTGTATCTAAAATTGGAAATCCTATCTCCCTTGCTATTTGGGCATGTATGGAGGGGATATCAAGCAGTGGCAAATCTTACGCAATTGACGTAATTTCAGATCCGCTATATCAAATTCAAAAACTATATGACCAGGAATGGGAAAACGGTCAGGAAGCTGAAGAAAGAGTGAATCAAGAACTGAAAACTGTAGTGTATAGAGATTCACATATATCCACACTTGTAAGGTATGTCATGCCCGACAATCCCAAAGGGGTAGTAAAACATAGTGACGAAATAATGGAATGGCTGAATGGTATGAACCAACTAAGCCGGAAAGAAGGTACTGATGAACAGTTTTGGCTTAGTACGTGGAGCGGCCGTGCATACAGTGGCATCAGGTCTCGAAAAGACAAATTTGTACTACCAAGCCCATTTGTAAATGTAATAGGTGGAATTCAACCAACCATTACCTATAAGCTGTTTGCAAAAGACCGGGATACTACAGGCTTTATTTTTCGATTACTCTTTGCGGTTCCTGAGGAAGTAAGGGTTGCCAGTCCTAACCTCAATTATACCATGCCAGATGAACTTATGAAAATACATGCTAAATGTATTCATAGTTTATACACCGGACTGCCAGTTTATGAGAGCTACGAAGAGCCAAAGATATGCAAACTGGATTCTAATGCTATCAGAGAGTTCAATGAGTGGATCAAAATAAAAACACACAAAATCAATAGAATGGAAGATATCAGGGATAAAGAAATTCATTCTGGTGTATTGGGTAAGGTAAAAGAATACGCACTTAGGTTTTCAGCTATATTAACACTGGTTGACAGAACTTTCGAACACCAGGATTATGATGACGAAGTGAATGTTCCGCAACACGTTATGAACAGAGCTCTCAGAATGGCTGATTACTTCTATGAGTCTGCTATTGCAGTGTATGACAGGGTCAATACTACAATGACGGCACCAGTGGAAGTACTAAGAGTGGCAGCAATGATGAGATTAGGTTATAGTCAGTACAAAATAACAGAGATAGAGTATAATGGCTCAAAAGAGAGGGCTGATTACCTTAAAATGAATAGGAAAATTAAAAAATGGATTAAAGACTATCCTAAAGTGTTTAATGCAGTACCTAAATAGTAAAACTATGAATGAGACAAATTTATATTTAAACAATATCATAAAATGTGCCTTAAATGGCTTTAAAGCCACATTAATGACAATAAATGTTGTCTCATTTCTGTCTCATTTATTTTTTAACTATTTGATTATCAAATACATAAAGTGTATCATTTGTCTCACTATAATGAGACAAAACCGTCTCATTATAGTGAGACAAATTTATTTTGTATAATGCTGTATTTCAGCATGTTAAATAATTAGTGAGACAGAAATGAGACATCATAAAACCATGAATAAATGCTTGTATAGTACGTATATGCACTTTTTAAGAGATTTAGGCAATAGTTTTTTGTCTCACTTAATAAAATATTAAAAAATGAAAAAACACCTTAATAATATCCTCCGGAGTTTGGACACAAAACGATCCATATTGGAAAATGTAGTTCGTTGCTATCCTACTGCCGGCATGAAAAAACCAGAGCTTGTAAAGTCTGAATTGGATGCAAGAAAAGTAATCCTTGCGGATCTGTGCTTGTTGCAAAGCGAAGTTTGCGGGCTCCTTCATATCATCGAAATGGTGAAGGCTGATTGTGTTGCAGAACTAAATGGTACCTACTACGGGGATCGTACTGCACCATATATTAAACCCGGTATGGTTTATCAATCTGAAAAGGACAACCCATACACCAAGATACTATGGCGTAAGAAGCGAGGGTATTTTGATATGTCGATCCATCTCAGAGATTATATTGAGCGGTTCACCTCACCAGACATTTTAACAGAAAGTTTTTCTGTACCAGTCTCAGGTAAACCGGGATCCGGCAGCTGCTATGCATATAGTCAAAGTCATAGCAATGAAAAAATCGAACTTCCTAAAGTGTCTGTATTGGAACTCTACGATCTCACTATTGAACGCCTGATCCACCTGGCCGAATCAAAAGGCAATTTGGCTGAAATTATTAGACTGGTTGAATAATGCATTGAATTCGGTAGTAAACCAATTGATCATTAAAAATTGAAATGATATGAAAATATTTAAATTAATCAAAAGCCGAACATTGAAAGCTTGGAAAGTAATTTCTAATAAAGATCAAACACCTACTTTTGAAAACCAACCTCCAAAATACCCTTACCCTAAACTAGATTACGATCCGTTTACCGTTGAAAATTATGATTTCACTCTGACTGAAGGAGACTACACAAAGGAAAAACTGGCAGGAATTTTAAAAAGGCATGTCCAATCGGTATCAAATGATTTTAAAGAGTTCTGTAAAAAATATCCCTGCTATATAAAACTCGGAAAAAGACCTGTACCCCGTTCAATTGTAGCACTATTCTTTCAACATATAGGCTACACTGTTAGGTATCCCGAATCTGCTTTAAAAAAGAATCAATAAGAATCAATAAGAATCCCACTAGAATCCACAAAAATCGAAATCTACCTACTTTTTGAGTTATACTTTTGAATAAAATTTCACAAAGTATAATTTAAAAACAATGAGCACATCAGAATTAAAAGAAAAGGCAAAGGCATTATTTCTTCAGGGAATGTCCCCTGAAGAAATTCATTTAGAAATTAATGAAGAGAGATCATTATCCACGGTTTACAATTGGATAAAGGACTTCAAGAAAGAACTGGAATTAGAAAATGAGAAATCACCCTATATGTCGGTGAGTACCGAAGAGTCCAATCCAGCACTCAATGAGCCTTCAAAAACTACAACTGAAGCCTCAAAAAAACTCAGTAAACCCTATAGTCAGACCGTTGAGCCTCCTACAATGGAAGAAATAAAACTGTTGGAATTGGAATTCCAGCAAAGCAATGCAGCGATTGAGGTAAAACGAAAGAAAAGGCATGCGGTACGTATATTGAATGGTGTACTAGGCTCATTACTGGTATTCTCTCAAAAAAAGTCCTGGGACGAATCTAAAGCAAGTGAATACCTGGAAAAACTCAGGGAAGTTCAAGAGCTATCTGAAGGGGTTTGCCAGTATGATTCTGAACTTTATGAAAAGAACCTCTACTGGATCGAAGCTACTAGCCTTATCGGTAAACTGGAAAAAATTCGAAGAGATAAAAAACTGAAAAAGGAAATATCCAAAGTTGGAATTTTTAGTCTTGAGGAAAAAATCAGGTTTGAAGAAATAATGGAGCTTTCTAATTTTGAAGCAACTGGAAATATTCTAAAAAATATAAGGTTTACCTCCAAATTCAAAGCTCTGTTGATCAATGATATTCTTTCGAATGACGATAAAGATTTGAATTTGGAGGAGCTGCAATCCATATTGTTAAACCTCAATCATGTATTACAGTTTGCAACTGAAAACGAACTCCAGAGTGAGTTTACCTCTGAAATCAATGTTTTGGAAATGCTAAAACTGCAATTTGAAGAGCTTTATGAAAAAGCTGAAGAGTCGTGGATTTTCAAAAGTGAAGTTTTTGAATTGGATTCCGATCTGAAATTGCAAATTGAAGAAATGTTGGAAAACTCAGGATATACCCCTATTACAGATGAATATTCCGATGAAGATTAGAAAATTTCTTATAATGGGATCCGTCCAAGTTGGTCTCTATTATTTATTGAAATATCTAGAAAAAAAAGAAGGTAAACCGTCCAAAAGGACTCAACCTGTGAGATTATGAAAAAGCTAGCTTTAAATAAAAATCTAAATGGATCCTTCCATTTTTCAGACAAGCACCACGAATTTTTTCTGGGTGACGGTTTTTTTAATACTCTCAATGATATAAGCAGTATAGCCAGCACGGTCGGATCTGTAAAAAGCAGTTTGTCCGGAGGCTCTGGAGGTGCAGCTACACAAACTACAAGTGCATACCCCTCGACTAATTATGAGCTTGAGAAATTGAAAATGCAACTATTGGCGAATGAAAATGCAATGAATACGAAAGGTACTAAAGCCACTGACTCTAATGACAATTTGTTGTATGTTAGCATGGGAGTAGGGGGTCTTATTCTTATTGCAGTTTTGATTTTGGCATTGAAGTAAATTGATATGGGAAATCCAATAGAATTTGACCTGTCCAATGGAATCAAAGTAATCCATACCCCTTATCCAAACGGCCGTGTTACTCTGAAAGGCTTAGTAAACTGATCTATACCTGACCCAAAGGATTCTTATTAGTCTGTTTTTTTTTGCAGCTTCAGCAATGGAGCTGCTTTTTTATTTTAAAGCTGATACTCCTCTCAGGGGTATCAGGTCAATATAATAAGACCTGGTTCTACAACGTATGATAGTGATATTTAGGAGCTGCATTGTGTAAACACACAATGTAGGTAGATCTGAAGCATGACCTTATTCCAGAAAATTTCTAGGAATTTCTTAAGACCCCTCAGATAATAGTATTTATTCAAGTACTGGTAGAAGAATCAATAAGAGTATGAAACCAGAAATTACCCTATTCCAGCCCTATTGAAATCTAAAAATAGTGAAATTACCCCCCCAGATGTGAGGGGATATTAAACGGAAAATCACCTGATTTTGCAATTAGTGGTTGTGAATATGTGGACATTTATTAGTTAGAAATGTTGGCGAAATCAAATATTAAATGTTTTAAAATACCTATTTCAGAATGATTAGATTCGTAATAGCTTTTCAATAGGTTATCCTCTTTAAGGTTCAAATTTTCCGTTTCTCTTTTGTCTTTTTTCAACAATGCATTAATTCCATTTACTGTTTCGTTTATTTTACCTTCTACCAAATAACCAATTAAACTGCCATTTTCATACTTTTTAGAAGTAAAGTTGTTAATTCCTGTATTGATATATCTGCGTTTTAATGCGGAATCATTTTGTTTTAGATTCTTTGTTTCAAAAAAATAGTCATATTCATTACTTTTGGAAAATGTGGTTAACCTAAAGTCTATTCTTGGAAATTTGTCAGCAAAGCCTTTTATTTTAGAAATATTTTTTGGGATATGAGCTTCTACATTGCTTGAAACTTTCCATTTTATTCTTAATGGATTTTCTTTTATATGCTTGTGTATTTCAGAGGAAATATCGTTTTCATTCCAATCTAATTGTATTACTTTTTCATTTAATGAAGTTTGGTATGCTTCTATGATTAACTGAAAACAACGCTGTTCAAAAGCTTTTTTATAATTGATTTTGTAAGTCATTCCGTTAATTCTCGTTTAATATTTCAAGAATTAACTCAGAAGCATCTTCTATTGCCATTGATTTTGACCAAAACCTGCGTTGATTAGGACGGATAATAAAAATATCATCACCTGTTTTATAGTTCAATTTTTTCCTGAAATAGATATTTTCTGCTTTCTTCTCCCATAAATTTTTGTCAAGAGTTTTTAGCTCTTTTTCAATGCTCGCATCAGAAAGAGAAACATCATTTTTTGTTTTATCGTGAGAGAGTCTAATCATCATCAGCGGAGTAAATCTATCAATGCTAAACACTGTAGTATTTACAAATAAGTCTTGCCCTTCTAGGAATTCATTGAGTTCGTTGCTTATTATTTCTCCATACTCTTTTGTATGACTTTGTAATACAGGGTGTAATGCTACTGATTTTTCTTTTTTGTGAAATAATTCAATATTGTTTAGCAAATGCTGAATATTATACTTTTCGTTTTCAGTTAAGCAACTTAAAATTATTTCATTAATCTCATTTTCTATTGCTTTGTTTACAGTATAGAATTCCTTGTTATAAAGTTTTTCATCAAATAGCTTAACAATATGGTTTACTTGTTTTTCATCTAATTTTTCTATCAAGAATGGAGCTTCAAATAGTTCTTTGTGCTTGACTACATCTCTTTCAATACCCCAACTGGATGTTGTTAAAAAGGCGTAGTACCGAATAAAGTCTGAATTTAGATAAACAGTTAGTAATTTTAGTAAATTTGTGTCATTATTCTTTGAATAAATACCAACAATACCCTTTGAGTAAGCACTTTTGTAGTCAACAAATGAAGCCAATAATGAAAGTCGATTTTCATTAACTTTTATTCCCTCATTTAACAAAATATGAGAGGTTTTATAGGCTTCAATTTTCCCTAATCTTCTGAATTTTTCCGCATTGATTCTGTAGTTTGATGTTGGGGTATAATACTTAAGAATGTTATCAGGGGTATGAATTGGTAGTTTTTTGATTTCACTATTTGGTTTGTCAAGTGGATTACTAAGTTCAAACCCAACACCATAATCTATATTTTTTTCTTTAAAATATTCTTTGATTGTAAGGTATTCATTATTTAATCTTTGCAACAATCTCCAATCGTTAGTTCCGCCCCACATTACAATTTTCCAAATTTTTGTGTCATTTTTTTGACATTCTTCTCTGGGTAAATATTTTAAATCAGTAGAATCAATGCTCAATCCATCAATCACATTTGATTTTATAAATGTCTTGGGAGCATAATAAGCAATTTTATCACTTGGATTTTTTGGTAACTCTTTCTGATAATATACAATGCTTATTGGTCCTGTGGCATCCCCAAATAATTGGCCACCAAAGTTTTTATGGGCATTACGAAGAATAGAAAAGTTGAAAACCTTTTCTACATAACATTTATTGAATAGCCATTCTCTAAAGTTTTGATAGGTACCGCCCGTGTTGGTTAAAACTTTCGTATTAAAAATCAATGCAATTTCTCCTTTCGGTGCAAGCGTGGTGGCTTTGTGTAAAAAGGGTAAAACCATTTCTTTTGCAAAACCTTCTTTATCACAATAATTGCGAATAGATTTTGTTAATTCTCTTGTGCCAAAAGGTGGATTTCCGACAATTAAGTCAAACTCATTGGAATCTATTTCTTTGTTTTGCTCAATTGTATCTCTGCAAAACAAGTTTTCCCCTTGTTCTTTTAAAGACTTATCATTGGGATTATTGATTAGGTTAGGCAATCGGTGTTTCCTCTTTTGCCATAAAGTTTTTGGATCTAAACTATCGACCAAAGCCAAATACAAACTAAAAGCAGCTACTTTTATAGCTTGCGGATGCAGTTCAATACCAAAGATATTATCAGTTAATAATTTTTTGAGTTTATCAAAGTCAGTAAGTTTTTCTTTATGTTGATTTTCATAACGTTTTACCAAACGTTTAAAACTTTCTACCAAAAAAATTCCCGAGCCACAACTTGGGTCTAAAATTTTGACATTGTAATTTTTCTCCGTCTTGCTGATAGGCAACTTTTCATTTAGCATAAACTCTACCAATGCCGGAGGCGTGTAGTAAGTTCCTGTTTTCTTCTTTAGTTTAGGATCGGTTTTGAATAAAAAATTTTCGTAAATCTCACTTAACAATTCAATTTGAATAATGCTGAAATCAAACAAACGCCAATTTTCAAAGAGTTGAGTTTGCGGAGTATTGTCATTGCCACTAATGAAACATTTTTTTATGAGTTGGAGTTGGTCAGCAGATATTTGTTCGTCTCTTTCTACGGTAAATATATTCCCATTAAAATCCTCTTCTAATCGTTCAAATAATTTATATGTGGCTTCAGTATCATCTAAAATATTGAAATATGAAGTTGCGCCTTTTTTATAAAGAGAATATAATTTTTTATCTGTAGCTCCTCTGTCTTCAAGATATAATAGGAATAGTGAACGAAGTATAATTTTATGAATAAAATCAATTTTTAAACCTTGTTGTTCAAGTTTATTAGCGGTGTTAACCAAACTTGAAACAAGATATTTATCAACTCTTCGTTGAAGTTTTATTTTATCTCTGATGAACTGAGCTTCTTCTAATGTCCAAACAATACCTGAATCAATTGCAACTCTTGAAAAGAGCTTATTTAGTTCTTCAAGTTGTTGTTTATCTGAAAATTGATACGCCTTTATTTCGACTTTTTGGAGTTCTTTCTCAAAATCGAAATCCTCTTTACTTTTAATAAGCGGTTTTTCTGAACAGTTGTAAATACGGATTTCGGTATCAGAATACACATAAAGAAACAGCACTTTTTTATAATTCCATACTTTTCTATGTATGTCAGCTATTTCCTCTAAAGTTTTTTCGTCAAACAAGCTAACTTTTTTCAGGAAAACAGCAGGGAAACTGTTTCCATTGTTATCAGTATTGAAGTAAATCGAATCAATTTTAAATGATTTCTCATTAACTTCATCCAAGATAATAGACTCGCTTTCCAAAAGATTTTTTCTTTTGGATGTTACAGATTTTGCTCTATCTAAACCGATTAACTCTATTACTTCCTGACCTGTCATTATATTTGTTTGCTTATACTAACTTTTTGCCTAAAATACAAATTTAAATCAGTAAAGGTAGCTGTTTTACCACTTTTTTGGAGCTCTTTGATCCTAAATTTAGACTTTATCAAAAGTTAAACCAGCATATAAGGAGATAATAGATAGTGTAATACTTGCTAGAAAAGGAAAGCATTAATCTCAGTAATACGATTGACAGCTTATTCGCTAAAATCTAAATTAAACTCTTTTGCAAGTTTAGGTTTTCCAAATGAGCTTATTTATACAATCGTTCCTACTTTCGGGTAATTAAATCTAGTAGTAAGGTATGTTATATTTTTTATTCTACAATTGTTTGTCAACCAGACTTGACAGAAATTTAGCAAACGGCTTGATGTCCTGGTTTACACTCGCTTGCTCCAGAGCATTCATATAGGTATCCCTTGATTCTACAGGAATAATAGTCCACGGATATCCTCCGGAAGCTAATGTTGCATTATACACTTTCAATTAATGTAACCCTGTTTTTATGAGACTAATCCTTTTTGAAATGCCTTCAGTATGGAATAAGCATATTTTATTTCCCAATCCTTTTTTCTTGCCCATTCCCGGGCAATAGCAGATTTTTCTTCTTCTTGTAAATTTTCGTGTACGACACTTAGTATTCTTGTTGAAAGTGTTTCTGATTTATTAAGGTATTCTTTGGCTTTACTACCTAAAACTTCAGCAGCTATTCTTAATTGGTCAAAACTGTCATCTTCAGGGAAAGTAGTGTAATACTTCTCCGTGATTTCATCAAATTCCAATTCGAAATAATGTTCAATAATTCTCAGGATGTCTGAAAGATCATTATCACGCTCTTCGGGACGGTCACTCCATGCCACCAATTTTAAGATTATCATTCCCGGAAGTGGGGGGATTTGAACTATTTTCTCTTCAATATAGATTGCTTTGGCATCTTGCAGTACCTCTTTAAAACCTAAGACATGTATATCAGAATATCGTTCATTAAATCGGATAGTATCATTTTCTTCAATTTCACCAAATGGAAGAATATCTATGGCAGCATCGTATTCATCTGAATAAAATGTCCAAGGTGCTTTTACTTTGTTGAATCCTTTAGAAATTAAAGATTCACTAAGATTATCATATTCATTTATTGATGAAATCATGATGGCAAAATCAATGTCTTTGGTGCCTCGATCAGGTTTTTTGCCGTCTCGTAGTAATTCCAGGGCAATAGCACTAACACCTATAAGATAATAAGGAATATTGTACCTGATCATTATCTCATCAATTGTTTCAAAGACTTCTTTGAAGTATGGTATTGCCAGCTCTTTATAACTTTGGTTTGATGTATTCATTAAAAATTTTCTCTGCTGTTTCTTTGTTTCGTTTTCCTCCTTCCAGTATCAATTCGGTGTAAATCAATAATGGGGGGGCTGTTGTCTCTTCTGGTTTTTGCTCCCAAAACATTTCGTAAACGGTAAGTTCTCCATTCTCTTCTGGTAAAAGCTTGTATTGGCGGATTAGATCAACCTGATTTTCTTTTGTGTATAGGATGAATTTCTCCGGACGAAGGTGGTTGGTCAGGATATCAGCGGCCGGTTCCCCTCCCCAGGTGGTTAGTCCTTTGCTTAAATTAATGTCCTTCCAGGGGGTTTTCAACCTATACTTTGTTTTTGTAATGGCTGGTCTTAATGTTGTTTCGTAATCCGTTATCCATCTGTTTAATAGTTCTGCTCTGTTTTCCCAAGTATAGTGCTTTTTATCCAATTGAAGTAAGTACCCTGTTTCCTTCAACCCGTTAATGATTTGAGGAATATTTCCTAAGCCCACTCCCGTTATTTCAGCAATCTCTCTTTGTGGTTGATTGACCAACTCTTGATCCATTAAAAAGTTAAATACTACTTTCAGTCCGGTTTTTGTGAAGGCTCGATTTCTTGTTTCTTTTTTTCTTAGGCCTGGTTTATTGGTATCAATTAATAAAAAAAAATCGGGTAAGTTTACATAGATGTTGCCGTTTTCTTCCAAATAAGCAATTTTCCTTTCTCTTAATTCCTCTTTTGCTTTAGGAATTATTCGTTCAGCTACAATCATCATTTGATGGTTTACCGGGCGATCTTTCATGATTTGATTGATGTGATGCTGACGAATTTCTTTCTTTATTTCAGTGATAAAAAAAAATGTTCTAAAATCCTGTTTAATTGTCAATTCCCCATCTAATGGGCCATTATTATTCCAATGAGCATTTAGTTTAATGCCTTTTTGTAGGTTTTTAAGGGCAGTATCTATTATTTCTCTTTCCATTTGTTCACAAATATACAATGTTCATGTTACATGAACAAATAAAAAACGTGAACAAAACAAATGAGATAGAAATGTCTAAGGGCAGTTAATCATCTACATGAAGCTATTTAACACTACATTAGGATAGAGGGAAATAAGGAATATTGTTTTCAAGTTTGTTTGCAATAAAATATTTACAAACTGATTATCAGTAAGTTATAGTTTCCCCTACGGACTACTTTTAACAACACCAAACAAAAGCCAACTTTACATAAAGTTGGCTTTTTTAATGCCTTAAACCCACTTTTTTAAAGGTTTACTTTAGTTCTGTTACTAATAAACAAAAACCCTCCATACTTTACATATGAAGGGCTAGTGGTCGGAGTGACTGGATTCGAACCAGCGACCCCCACGTCCCTAACGTGGTGCGCTAACCGAGCTGCGCTACACCCCGAACTTTCGGATGCAAAACTATAATTATTTTTCTGTAAATAGAATATTACTTGAAAAAGTAAAAGCCAATAAAATACAAATTCATCATCAATGCAGAAATAAAGTTGAGGTTCATTGTATTGGAATAGTTGACATTATTGACATTTTTTCTCGATCTTAAATACCAATAGCCAAAATAGAGTAAAACCGGCGATAAAAACAGCATGTAAAGAGAGGCATGAAATACGGAATAATACTGACTGTAAAAATAGAAGAACCCCATGGTAGCAATAAAAAAG
Organism: Reichenbachiella sp. MALMAid0571; assembly: GCF_040151475.1. NCBI lineage: Bacteria > Pseudomonadati > Bacteroidota > Cytophagia > Cytophagales > Reichenbachiellaceae > Reichenbachiella > Reichenbachiella sp. MALMAid0571. The sequence continues at coordinate 53,125 of NZ_JBDKWG010000094.1, forward strand.
GCAACCGCAGTAAAATGAAAAGTACCTAAAACTCCTAATCTCAAACTAATCGTAATGTCCCCTCTTTTTCGATCTTCATTATGCTGATATATCTGGGTCATGGGATAACTACCCCATAACAGCATGGAACTTAATAATGCCGGCAATTGGATGTTTAGGCTGGTAATCTCTTGGAAAGAAATATTACCCAAGCCAACACAAACCATGATAAAAGTGAAATAGCCCTGAAAAAAACCTGCCACAAACCATCCGGCAAAAGGCATTTTTTTTAGCCTAATAGTGGGATGGCTGTAAGCTTTGGAAACCAGCCCATAGATAAGAAGCATTACCGTAAATTGCCAATTGATAAAAACACCAATTGCTATGGCTAAAAAATCAAATAGAAGTGAATACCAATATAATTCTTTGGAAACCGTTGGAGGTTTTTTCAATCCACCAATACTTTCCTCGTCTTTGTCGAAATATGAATTGTATCCATTGCTGGCCGGATAAAGAAATAAATGCAATACTATCCCTACTAAAATAAGGTTGACCAAAGGAAGTTTGCCTGACAAAGAACATGCAAAAAGAAAAACTGGTAGCAGGTAAAATGAAAATGGAATCCTCAGGTGAAGCAGTGTTGACTTGGTCATATACGCAATAATACAGATTAGAACACTTTTACAACTTTACGACTTACAAATATTTCAAATATATAGCACTCAAAACCTGAACTGATCCGATTTTTTATTTTTCATAGAATGATTAAATGAGTACTTTAGAGCGATAGAAATTATGGGTGCATACATTACATCATTTGGAACCGCATTGCCAAAGTATAGGATTTCCCAAAAGGACGTTGTGGGTTTTTTATTGAATAATCTCAACCTGAGTGACGAGAAGAAAAAAGAAACCGAAATCATATTTCGTGCTTCCGGCATCAGCCACAGACACAGCGTGTTAAAAGATTACACTACATCATTAGGTGGTTTTGAGTTTTTTCCAAATACCAACAATCTCGAACCATTTCCAGGTGTATCGCAGCGAATGCAGGTTTATAAAAAGGAAGCCTTGGTGCTATCTTTAGATGCCGTAAAGCAATGCATTGGTACTGATGACCCGAAAAATTTCACACACCTGATCACCGTCAGTTGCACTGGCATGTATGCTCCCGGCCTTGATTTTGACCTGGTAAAATCTTTAGGACTTTCCCATTCCATCAAACGAACAGCCATCAACTTTATGGGTTGCTATGCGGCTTTCAATGCCTTGAAAGTTGCCAAAGATATTTGTACGGCAAATGCAGGATCAAAGGTGCTGATCGTATGTGTTGAGCTTTGCAGTTTGCATTTTCAAAAAAACCTCGATCAGGAAGATACTATTTTGGCCAACGCCTTATTTGGTGATGGAGCTGCAGCCATTGTTGTGGAAGGCAACCCTTCAGTTCATCAGAGTCTGTCGATTGAAACCTTCTATTGCGACTTAATGATAGAAGGAGAGCAGGATATGACCTGGAGTATCGGAGATTTCGGTTTTGAAATGACCCTATCTTCGTATGTACCTGATCTGGTAAAAAAGGGGATCAAATCCCTAATCACCAACTTGTTTAGCGAATTAAAGTTAAACACCAGCGACATCAGTCACTTTGCCATTCATCCCGGTGGAAAAAAAATACTGGAAGTGATAGAACAAGAGCTGGACATTTCAAAAGAAAGTAATGCATCAGCATATACGGTATTGAAAAACTACGGCAATATGTCGTCACCCACTATTTTGTTTGTATTAAAATCCATATTCGAAAAACTGGAAAAGCATGACAAGGAGTCTAAGATTCTTGGGCTCGCATTTGGACCGGGACTTACATTAGAAAGCATGTTGCTTAAAGTTTGTTAAGATGGTCAGCCTAAAAACCAGATCGTCAGAAGAGGAAATCATGGATGATTTTTCCCAATCAGGCGAAGTAATCAAACAAACGCTAAAAGAACTTGACAGAATAAACACTTTGCTCGGGGGCAATCAGGTTTCAACCAGTGGCCTCAAAAAATTACTCTCTAAAGAAAAAAGCAAAATCTTTCATATCGCAGATTTGGGTTGTGGAGGCGGTGACCTGATGGTGGAAATGTCGAAATGGGGTAAAAAAAACGGATACGATTTAAGCTTTACTGGCATAGATGCCAATACCTCCATTATCGACTATGCAAGGGAAAACACCAAAAGCTACAGAAACATTAACTACAAAGACTTGAACATATTTAGTTCTGAATTTAAGGAAATGAAATTTGATGTGGTGCATTGTAGTTTGTTTACCCATCATTTCACTGACGAACAACTGTCAATATTGATCAAACAGCTACTGACACAATCAAAAGCAGGTATCGTCATCAATGACTTGCACAGACATATCATTTCTTATTACTTCACCAGGTGGGTCATTAGCGCATTGTCAAAATCTGAAATGGTCAGGTATGATTCGATTGTATCAGTCGCCCGTTCATTCAAGCGAAAAGAGTTGTTGTCTATCCTGGAAAAAGCAGAAGTCAGTAATTTTTCTTTGACTTGGAAATGGGCTTATCGGTGGCAGCTTATTATTTTTGGGTGAGTGTTGAGAAGTTCAATTATATAATAGTGACATCCGCTTAAAAATGTGATTAGATTTAATCTTCTTGGAAAAATACAATAGTGGAGATTTGACTCTCCACTAAAGTTTATGATGTTTGAGTTACCACACTTAGACATCATGAGTAAAGATAGAAATTTGACCGGACAACCAGTAATTTGCCAATTGTTGTCTTTTATACCACGAGATTTAGTTGAACGTGTTGCCACTAAGCATCAAAGCGACCATTATTATAAGACAATGACGACTTTTCGTCAATTGGTGTTTATTTTATATGGCGTTATATCAAGGTGTCATTCACTGAGTAATCTTTGCAAGTCCTTAATATTTTTAAACAAAAGGCTTCAGTATTTGGATATAACCAAGTTGCCAAGTAAAAGCACTTTGAGTGATGCGAACATCAATCGAAGCAGTGATGTTTTTGGTGATCTGTACCATCAATTGTATCAGCATTATAGAAGGTATCTCACCCCCAATCACATTGGATGCTTTATCAATGATGAAATTGATCCGAATTGTGTTGATATTTTTGATTCGAGCACCATTGGTTTGTTCACAGATGTATTCAAAGGAGCAGGACGACTCCCACTTGAAGGTAGAAAAAAAGGTGGGTTGAAGATCCATGCAAAACTTCCATTGACTGGCTTTGTCCCTGATTTGATCTGTTTATCAGAAGCACGTAAAAATGATAAGGATTTCCTCGGACAGCTCAACGTGGAACCAGGTAAAATATACCTGTTTGACAAAGGCTATGTCAATTACAAAAAGTGGAAACAGATTCATCAAGCAGGTGCTTATTATTTAACAAGGTTAAATAAGAACGCTTCTTATCAAATTTTACTCGGACAGCCCAATCATATTAGTGAATATGCCAATGGTGGTATCATTGCAGACCAAACTGTTGCTTTTGACTCCATTCAAGCAAGAGTGGTTACATACAAAGATTTTGAGACTGGGAAGGTATTGAAGTTCGTGACCAATCTGATGGACTGCCAACCAGAAACCATCGCATATCTTTACAAGTGTAGATGGTCGATAGAATTACTTTTTAAAAGGCTAAAACAAAACTTTGAACTTAATTATTTTTACTCTGATAGTTGCGAAGGAATAAAAACCCAAATATGGATAGCGCTGATTGCCAATTTGATATTTACCGTTATTCATCGACAAGTCAAAGAATGCGAATTATTCACTACAATAGTTTCAATGGCCTCCGCAAATTTGGGTTCATATATGTCTCTGGTCAAAGTTGTGAAAACTTCGCCGTTGACCGATCATAGCAGAAACCTACAGATAGTACAACTCAACATGTTCGATCCTACAAGTGGGGGTGTTTATGAGAACCTAGGAAAAGATCCTTAATTCAACTTCTACAAGACCTTTTTGTGAAAAATAGAATTTAGTCGGATGTCAGTAATT
>NZ_JBDKWG010000095.1:0-50053 GCF_040151475.1 Reichenbachiella sp. MALMAid0571
ACAGGATGTAACTCCGCTCCGGTGCAGGTAACCATGACTTCTGTACCTACCAAACCTGACCTGGACATCACTGTGGTGAACACTACTTCGTGTGCTGCCAATAACGGTTCAATTACAGTTGCCATCAACGATCCTAATTCTGCCGGTACACTCGATCCTAATGACTTTACATTTACCTGGTACAATGGATCACAAACTATAGCAGGAAACTTACATACTGTTGCTACTGTTGGAAACAACTCTATCGCTACGCTTGCTGATGGTGACTATACAGTAATAGTAAGGGCTAATACGCAACCTGGTGAAGGGTGTAGTACTACGGCTACCTCTACTGTCGGTGATGACAAACCTGTTTTAGTCGTTGCTGCTGCTACGCCTACTGCTTCTGTTGATTGTAATGGAAATGGACAAATTGAAATTACTGATGTGTCTGTGGATGGTGTAAGCATCCTGCAGGCAAGTATGGTAAACTATACTTACAGTATCTATGATAACACTACTGCTCTGATCAGTACTTTCAATACTCCGCCTACCGGTACTACCAACCCAATTCATAACTTATTGGCCGCTGGTACTTACTTCATCGGAGTGTCTGATCCGGGTACTTCTGGCTGTGAATCTGATCTGGTACAGGTTGTTATTAACAACAACAGTGTCAACCCTGATATATCTATCGCTATTACTTCTCAAAATACTGTCTGTGACAATGCAGTCAATCCATACAATGGATCGCTTACTGTATCTGTAGCCGGTGGGGATGGAAATTACGATTATGCATGGCACTCTGGTAGTAACATCAATGTAAACAACCCGATCGGACAAACTACTGCTACCGCTATCGGTTTGCAGGAAGGGTTCTACTGGGTACAGGTAACTGACAATACCACCGCTGGCAATACTTGTAGCGCCAAAGCTGTCGTTGAACTGACTTCAAACTTTGACGACATCTCAGTAGCTATCGCTGATATCACTATCACTCCTGCTTCTGATTGTACTGGTGCTAACGCTACCGGTACCATTGAAGTCACTGACGTTCGGGTTGGTGGAACCCCTCAGGGTACTGCTGGTTATACTTTCGAGTTCTTCGCTGAAGGAAACATCAATGCCGCTGTAAGCACTAATAACCCATACGCTTCGGTTACTCCGGGTGATTACTTCGTAGTAGCTACTGATGCTACCACAGGATGTAACTCCGCTCCGGTGCAGGTGACGGTAGATCAAGATGACAATGTACCATCTCTGGTATTTACTGAAAACGCACCTAACTCTGCTTGTATTGCTGCTAACTACAATGGTTCATTGTCTGTTGCGGTTTCAGATGGAGCAGGTGGAACCAGAGATGCTTCAGAATTTACTTTCCAATGGTATGAAGGTTCTCAGCCAATCGTAGGATCAACTGTTGACAATGCTGATGGAGGTAATACAAATACCATCTTTACAGTACAGGGAGGTGATTATTCTGTTGTAGTAACAGCAATTGGTGGATCAGGAATAGGATGTTCTGCTATAGGCACATCGAAAGTAACTTCAGCTAAACCTACTCTGAAAATTTCCAATGCTGACATTACAGCATCTAACAGTTGTAATCCTGACGAAAACGGATCAATTGAAATTACCGGATTAACGTTGAATGGAGCAACATTAAGTACTGAATCTTCATTGGATGATTATACGTTTGCCTTGTTTGATGATTCTTTTGCTTCACTAGGTGCATTTGATACACCAGGAACATCTTCCAATTTCCCAAGCACTTCAGGTTTGGCAGAAGGTGTTTACTATGTAGTAGCAACGAATGTTAACGGATGTAAAACAACTCCATTCCTTGTTGAAATAGATGATGTATCAAGTAACCCTGTTATTTCTTTCAATCAGGAACTTGCCGACAACAGTTGTAATGGAACCGATGCTACTGGTTCATTATCCGTAACTGTTCCGGGTGAGAACATTGCAGATTATACAGTAGAATGGTACACTGGTGATTTATCTGCCTTTGGTATTACTCCTGTAAACCCTGCAAATATTTCAACATCAAATAACAAGAGTATTATATCCGGAGTTGCAGCAGGACAATACAGTGTAAGCGTTACAGACAATACCATTCCTGGCAATAACTGTCTTGTATTGGGAACCGGAGTGATTGAAAACAATTTCGCTGAGATCACCATTCCGGTAATTACTGCAACTGCAAATCAAAAATGTACTGCCCCTTACGACGGAACAATAACAGGCAATCAGGTTAGAGAAAATGGAACTTTATTGAGTCCGGTAGCTACTGCAGCAAATTACACCTTCACTTATTTTGATGAGGACTTTAATTTATTAGCTGACAATACCACTCTTCAAGGTGGCACTTATTATGTTGTAGCTGAAAATAACACAACCGGATGTACATCTGATGCCACTCAGGTGAATGTTGCACAAGACCTGGATAACCTTGAATTGGCATTTACAAATACTCCTAACACCTCGTGTGCTGGTGCCGGAACTTATACAGGTTCTGTAACTGCTACAGTTACTTACAACGGCAATACATTTACTGGCAGGTATAGCTTTACCTGGTATGAAGGAAATACTGTTGGTATAGGTTTAATTTCAACTGGAATTTCTTCAGGAGCAACTGATAACATCAGTACGGTTTCTGACCTGGAGTCAAAACAATACACTGTTGTTGTTACGGACAATACTACAGGATGTACGATTACCGGAATACATACTGTTCCTGAACTTTTAGACATTCCTACATTAACAATCCCTGATGCAAGAATCACTGAGTCATCACTATGTACTCCGGGTGGAGGAAATGGATCAATTACTCTGGTTAATTCTGACATATCTCCGGGTAATCTGAGTGACTATGATTTTGATTGGTATTTGAACCCACCTCCGGGAGTTGCCTTTGTATCTCAATTGGGAACAGATGGAGACGTAGGCCAACTTACTGACTTACAAGCTGGTGATTACTACGTAGTGGCTACCAACAGAACAACAGGTTGTGTGTCTGCATCAACCCGATTTGATGTGTCTGATTTCTCTGTCACTCCTACCCTTGCGTTCTCACAAACTCCAGATATAGGATGTTCTTCATCTTTAGGATTGGGAACTGTTACAGCTCTTGCAGATGGATTCAATTCAAGTTCTGCACCAGCAGGTTATGAATGGCAGTGGTACAAAGGAAGCTCTTCTGCTTTCGCTATGGTATCCGATGCAGATGGTGGAAAAACAAGTACAATCAGCAATCAGGCTTTTGATACATACACAGTTGTAGTTACCAATACCAATACTGATTGTTCTGTTGAGCAACGAGTTGTTCTGGAAAGAGAAGAAAAGTATCCTGTAGTTACAAAAACCACTGCAACAAGTCAAACTGCTTGTAATCCAAATGGAACAGTGGCAGTCACAGAAGTGACTTACAACGGGACATCAATCAGTGTAAACAACTTTACATTTACCTGGACTTCCGCAGGTGGTGCTCCACTTGGAAGCGGAGTAGGTATGACCTCTCCTCCTACTTCCGGATCATTGGCAGCAGGATCATATTTTGTAGCCGTCACTCATGACTTGACGGGATGTGACGCAGAAAAGCTTACTGAAATAAAAGTGAAAGATGACATTGCACTTCCTGTGATTACCATAGTTCAGGATGCAGCAGACGTTAACTGTACTTCAGCAAGTGGCACAGGCCAGTTGTCAGTAACAGCAGATGGTGGAAATAATTCAAACCCTCCTTACACTTTTGAGTGGTTTAACGGTTCGTCTGCTATAGGCACTGCATTTGCTACAACTGCTACCGTTAGTTCATTGACAGCAGGTACTTATACCGTAAGAGCATCCAACTCAGTAACAGGATGTACGGATGTCAAGTCGTTTGAATTAGAAAGTGATCCGATAGAACCTAAGATTGTGAGTTTTGAAACTACCGGAGTTTCACTTTGTAATACCGGAAATGGGACAATTACTATAACAAGTATGTCTCCAGACAATGTCAATTCTTACAATTACGAATTGTTCGATATCAAACCATCCACTCCTGGCGCATTGGCAATAGACAACAATGCAACCGGAGCATTTAGTGGTGTAGATGTAGGAACTTTCTGGATAGTTGCAGAACATGCAGTAACAGGATGTAAAGCTCCTTCTATACAGGTGGAAGTTGAAGATGTGAGTATTGCACCTGCCATAGTACAGGAGGATATTGTACTTCAATCTAACTGTGTACCTCCGGGAACACCTAACGGAAGTATGACAGTTTCCGGTGATGGCTCCACTGATCCTTTGGAATACAGTTTCCAATGGTATTCTGATGTAACATTGACCACTCCTGTACCAAATGCTAATGGAGGAAATACTGCTACCATATTTGAAATTACTGCCGGGAATTATACCGCAGTGGTTACAAGTTTGACAACAGGATGTTCTAGTACTCAGACTTTCAAAATGATCGATGACATTCTAAGTCCTTTGACACTGACTGTCACTTCTTCACCAAATGACAATTGTGTAGATCCTAATGGTAGAATGGCTGTGTCTGTTCTTAACAGGCCACAAGGAAAAGGAGCAACCGATTATGACTACTATTGGTTTGTTGGTAATGTCACCAATCCTGACATCAACAATGCTGATTACAGAGGTCAGTTAATCGAAGAAGTAATGAACGGTACATATACTGTCAAAGTGATAGATCCTGTTGGTGGATGTGAATCGGACCCTGTAACCATTCAGGTAGATGACAATACCAACACGAATGAACTGGCATTTGAAATTGTACAGGATGCACCTCTTACGAATTGTGATCCTGCAAGGCCAAATGGAATCTTGTCTGTAAACAATTTAACCTCTGGCAATTTGTCTCAATTCAAGTTCTTCTGGTACACAGGTACTACACCTGATCCGGCTACTTTATTTGATACACTTCATTTCCAGGTGGAAGAATTGACAAGTGGAAACTATACAGTAGAGATGATAGACAGATATACCGGTTGTAAAATCTTCGATGTTATCAATTTGGAAGATGCAACCGAAGCTGTACCTGTTCCTACCATTACTACTATTTCCCATAGAACCAATTGCTTGATTGGAAATGGAGAAGCCAGTGTGTCAGTAAATGGTGATATTTTGAATTACGATTTCGAATGGATGTTTAATGGTGTTCCTTTCGGAAACGGAGTATCATTTAGTGGCCTGGAAGAAGGTACTTACGAAATAGTGGCTACCGATATTGTGACTGGTTGTGTATCTGATGCCGGCACTCTTACCATTGAAGATCGTACAATTCAAGATCCTGAATTCACTGTTCTGGTAACAGAACTATCAGTATGTGATGAAAACAACGGTGAAGCGCAATTGGAAGAAGCTAATTTCGAAATTGATTCAATTGCATGGGAATTGCTTAGCACCAAAGAAATTGGTTTCTCTACTGGTCTTATCAGTAACGACCACAAACTAATCAGTGCCCCTCCTGGTGACTACTCAGTATATGTAAGAAATGGATTGGGCTGTGACAACACTGCTACATTCTCCATCGAAACGGACGTAGTAATCTACAATGGAGTATCTGCAAATGGAGATGGCATGAATGACTTTTTCATCATTGACTGTTCAGGATTCTTCCCTAACAACAAATGTCAAATCTTTAACAGAGCCGGACAACTAATATTTGAGATGGATGGTTATGACGAAGAAGATGATGCCAAACGTTTCAATGGAATAAGTAATAAAGGAGTGTCTGTTGGAAGTCAAGGCTTGCCCGAAGGTACATATTTCTATATCTTTGATAAAGGAGATGGATCAGAGGTTCAACAAGGCTATTTAGAACTGGTTAGATAATAAAGAACTATGAAGAATATAAAATTAATCTTAGTATTGATATTGATGGTCTTGGGTTTAAATGCTTATTGCCAGCAAAGACCAGTCGTTTCAACTTATATGTTCAATGGCCTGTTACTCAATCCCGCATATGCCGGAAGTTTAAACTTGTTCAGTGCGACAGTAACCAATAGAAATCAATGGGTAAATGTAGAAGGTGCACCCAACACTCAGTCAGTTTCAGCCCATACTACCTGGGCTGAAAACAGAGTTGGGACTGGACTAAATGTGCAACGAGATGCTATTGGTGTACACGAACAATATAGTGTCTATGGAAGTTATGCATACAAAATAAGAATGTCAGGAGGTATATTGTCAATGGGCCTTCAAGGTGGATTTGACAGTAGAAATTCTGACTATACCAAAGTAACTATCAAAGATCCCGGCGATGCACTTCTCGAAGGAAGAGTTACCAGGTTTAGTCCAAATGTTGGTACGGGTTTGTATTTTGCAAACAGGAAATTTTTCGCAGGATTCTCTATACCGTATATTTTGACACCAAAACTGTATGATGTTGAAACAATATCTTCAGATGCCCGACAATCAAGGTACTACTATTTCAATGTAGGGAATGTAATGGAAATATCCCCTACGGTAAAACTTAATCCATCAGTATTGCTGAGGATGCAGCAGAGATCACCTATAGGCTATGATGTCAATGTTAACGTGATCCTTAGTGACATTATCTATGCAGGTGTTTCTTATAGAAGTGGAGATGCAGTAGTATTCATCACTCAGTTAGTCTTGAATGAAAACTTCAGAGTCGGATATGCTTACGATACTGTTACTTCTTCCATTACGGGATATACTCCTGGTTCTCATGAAATAATGTTGAACTACAGGAAGAAAATCAGAGGTGCTAAAAAAGATCCCTTGTGCCCGGTTTATTTCTAAAAAGAATATTGACATAAAACAAAAAAGGTGAGCTTTTAACTCACCTTTTTTGTTTTATGCATTTTTTCCAATGTTAGAATGGGGCATCATCCGGGCTACCTGCTGAAGGACTATCATCATCATTTGCTTTTGATGGCATAGTAATGGTACTCTGACCGGAAGAAAATTCAGAGGGAATTCCAGAAGAAGGAAAACTATTGCCATAATCACCTCCCATCATATTACCATCATAGTCAGAGAACTTAGTAAATCTTCCGATAAACTTAAGTTTCACATTTTCAAGTGATCCATTTCTATGTTTGGCTATAATTACCTCTCCCATACCTGTAGTTGGCAACCCATCTTCATCTTCTGTAATATCATAGTATTCCGGACGATATAAAAATATCACCATATCAGCATCCTGCTCAATAGAACCTGATTCCCTCAAATCCGAAAGCTGTGGTTTCTTATCTCCTCCTCTGGTTTCCACCGCTCTACTCAACTGCGAAAGTGCCAATACCGGAACATCCAATTCTTTCGCTATTCCTTTTAACGCCCTGGAAATTGATGCTATTTCCTGTTCACGATTACCTCCTGAGTTTTTCGAACTGTCACCGGACATCAATTGTAAGTAGTCAATAATAATCAACTGTATGTCATGTTGCGCCTTTAGCCTCCTACACTTAGCACGTAATTCCAATATACTCAATCCGGGAGTGTCATCGATGAAAATAGGAGCTTCAGTCAATTTTGAAGTTTTATGAACCAATTGCTCCCATTCATGATCGGCCAATCGTCCTTTTTTTATTTTATCACTTTCAAGTTCTGCCTCCGCTGAAATCAGCCTGTTTACCAATTGAACAGCAGACATTTCTAATGAAAACATAGCCACTCCACACCTGAAATCAACTGCGGCATTCCTCATAGCTGACACCACAAATGCCGTTTTACCCATACCCGGCCTTGCTGCTATAATAACCAAATCAGATTTCTGCCAGCCTCCTGTGACTCTGTCCAGCTCAGTAAAACCGGTAGCAACTCCTGTTAACCCATCTTTGTGCTGCTTTCTTGCTTCTATCTCCAATATGGCCTCATGCATCAAAGTTGACATGTCTGCATAATTTTTCCTGATATGAGACTCTGAAATTTCAAACAAAGATTGCTCAGTTCGATCCAACAATTCGAATACGTCCTGGGTATCTTCAAAAGCATCAGATTGTATTTCCGACGATATCCTGATTAATTCTCTTTTTATGGATTGTTCTGTAATTATACGTGCATGGTATTCAATATTTGCTGCCGAATTAACTCTGGTTGTGAGCTCTGCCACCTGATAGGCTCCTCCTGCAATTTCAAGGGTACCGTTTTTTCTAAGTTGAGCAGTAACAGTCATCAAATCCACAGGTTCAGATTTATTGAACAAATGAACTATGGCTTCATATATTTTTGCGTGTGATTCTTTGTAAAAGCTTTCAGGCTTAAGAATATCAATTACCGCAGTAAGTGCATCTTTTTCCAGCATCAAGGCTCCCAAAACTGTTTCTTCCAAGTCAACAGCCTGTGGCGGCACTTTGCCCAGTTGCACAGACAATTCCTGAACTCCTATCTTTCGTTTACCCTTTGCCTTAGCCTCAAATGTTCTGGAACTACTGATATCCATATATGAATTGTAAAAATTATTGGTATATAAAGTTATTGAAAATACAACAGCCATCCTAAGTCAAAAGCCATCAGAATTTTAGAATACAAACGTAGTGAATGACTAAATACTTGTGGACTTATCTTTCCCTATTTTATAAACAATTTGTCGTGAAAGTTATCCACAACAGAATGGTATGTTCAGAAGTTTCACCTGTTAGGTTAAATGGAAAATGATACTAAAGGGTTGTAATAAGAAGTTGAGAAATTTCATTCGTTTAAATTCAATCTATGAAAAGGCATTAACTTTGTTAGAAGACAAATCAATAATAAAAATGGGTTTACAAGAAACCAAATTAGGTGTGATGCAAAAAATCATGGGCGTATCAAAAACATCTTTTTTAGGAAAAATAGATAAGCTTTTGGAAAAAGAAATGATAGTAAGCTATACATTAGAAGGAAAACCTTTAACAAAGGCCTTATATAATTCACATTTGCAAAAGGCCGAAGAGCAACTCAGCTCTGGTAAATTCATTACTCAAGCAGAGTTAGAGAAAGAATCTGATAACTGGTAATGGCTAAGCCTAAAATTATTTGGACAAAACAAGCAAAAGAAGCTTTGAAAAGTATTTACGACTACTACAAGGATAAGTCGCCAAGAATGTAAAATCAGATTTACTTAAAAGCCCAAAAACGATATTATTCTCAAAATAATATAAGGTTGACGACATCAATCCCAATTATCGAAGAAAGTTGTCCGGCATTACAAGGTTTTGTACAAAGAGGACAATGAGGTAATACAAGTGTTAGATATTGTAAGCACCAGACAATCTCCTGAAGTTTTGAAAAACCAATAAACCACTATTTGCTATTTCTCCTTTAACGGCTTTTACAATAAGCTTGAATAGTGTCATAGAAAATTCCAGTTTATTAAAACATTACGATAAACTTACTCAAAATATTTTTTACTACTCCTACCCAACAGAAACAAATCTCTTCACATTTAAAGGATCAGGGCATTTATCAAGTAAGTCCTTGTTAGATTTTTTCATGATTGGGTGAATGTAATCCGGAGCGATTTCTACCAATGGCACTAGGGTAAATCTTCTGTTTTGAATTTCAGGGTGAGGTATCATCAAGCCGTCTGTTGAAATTATGGCATCATTGAAATACAATATGTCTATGTCTATGATCCGTTCCATCCATTTTTCTATCCTGACCCTTCCCATTGTTTTTTCTATCTCAAGACAAATAAATAATGTCTGATCAGGATCATTGATCGTATCCACTTCCAATACCTGATTTAGGAAAGTATCCTGATCGCTCCTACCCCATGGTTCTGTTTCGTAGATGGCAGACGACTGTTTTACAATACCCAAAACCTCTTCTATATTACTTCTGGCTATTGCCAGGTTTTCGATCTTATTCCCTTGATTTGTTCCCAGTAAGATGTAGCAGGTATTCTTTTCTTTTTCAGCCATATTTACACTCTAAAATGCGAATATCAACGAAAAGCGAATATTATTGTAATAAATCGTACGAAATAAGTACTCATGTATTGATAGATTTGCATTTGGTCGGAAACAAAACAATTTGATCCAAATGCAGTTAAGTTTTCATAAACAACAAATTAACAACCAACATTGATGACATCTATTGATGTTGCTAAAATGAAAATCAAAAAGATATGACGTTTTTTAAATCTGTAATGGCCACTATAGTTGGTCTGGTAATCGCCGGAATTTTACTTTCGATACTATTCATAATGGGCATAGCAGGACTGGTTGCATCAAGTTCGGGAGATGTCCCCACTGTCAAAGCCAACTCTGTGCTGTACATCAATCTTTCCGGTTCTGTGGCAGAAAGAATTCCCGAAGACCCATTGGCAGAAGCTTTTGGTGAGGAAAACAGAGGGATAGAATTGTTGGCCACATTGAACGCATTGGAATATGCCAAAACAGACAACAATATTAAGGGAATATACATGGAACATGGCTACCTCTCCGGAGGTTATGGATCAATCGAAGAAATCAGAGATGCCATTGAGGATTTTAAATCTTCAGGAAAATTCGTTTATTCCTATGCGGAGTTTTTGAGTGAAGCCAACTACTATGTCGCTTCCGTATCTGATGAAATCTATTTCAACCCTCAGGGTATTATGGAGTTGAACGGACTCAGTGCCAACATTACTTTTTTTAAAGGATTATTTGATAAACTGGAGATCGAACCACAAATATTCAGAGTGGGTACTTACAAAAGTGCCGTGGAGCCATTCATGAGAAAAGACATGAGTGAAGCCAACAGAGAGCAGGTAGGTTCATTTATCAATTCTATTTATGATCATTATTTACAAAAAGTTTCAGCTTCAAGAGAAATTGATTATGACAAACTAAAAGTGATTTCTGACTCAATGTTAGTGAGAAATGCAGAAGATGCATACAAATACAAACTTGTTACGAAAATTGCCTACAGTGACGAGATCAAGGCTTTGATCAGAGAACAACTAGAATTGAAAGAGGATGCCAAAATCAATTCGGTTTCACTAAAAAATTATATCAAACTGGCAAATTCTGTTGACAAATATTCTTCCAATAAGATCGCTGTAATTATTGCAGAGGGTGAAATCGTAAGCGGAAAAGGAGATGTTGACAATGTAGGTTCTGACAAATTTGCCAGAGTCATAAAAAAAGCAAGGGAAAACGACAAAGTAAAAGCTGTAGTGATCAGGGTAAACTCTCCCGGTGGTGGCATTGTTGCTTCAGACGTAATCTGGCATGAGATATTGCTGACGAAACAAAAGAAACCCGTAATCGCTTCTATGTCTTCTGTAGCAGCATCAGGAGGATATTATCTATCCATGCCTTGCGACACCATAGTTGCTCAACCAAATACCATTACCGGATCAATAGGCATATTTGGAATGATGTTCAATATGAGCGGTTTTCTGGAAAACAAATTGGGAATTACTTCTGATGTGGTGAATACCGGCGAATTTTCTGACATATACACGGTATCAAGGCCATTGAATGACTATGAAAAAAGCATCATCCAGGGACGTGTTGAAGAAGGGTATGAATCTTTCACTGGTAAAGCTGCTGAAGGACGTAAAATGGATATAGAAGCACTTAAAAAAGTAGCTTCAGGCAGGGTTTGGACTGGATCTCAGGCAAAGGAAATTGGTCTGGTAGATGTTTTGGGTAGCTATGATGATGCCATCAAAATAGCTGCCACCAAAGCAGGAATAGCTGATGACTATATGACCATTCTTTATCCAGAACTGAAATCAGAGTTTGAAGAGATCATGAGCAAATTGGTTGGTGAAACTGAAGCCCGTTTCATGAAAGCCAATTATGGAAACATCACTCCGTACCTTGACCAAATTAAAAAGCTGGAAAACTACAATGGCATCCAAGCCAGAATGCCATTTGATATAGAGATAAAGTAAAGAGCATTCAATATTATGCTCTTTACTCTAATTCCTTCATAAAAAACTCAAGCTTTCCACCTTTTGCAATTTCATCATGACGCAACCAGTAGCGGTCTAGTGGTTTTCCGTTGAGTTCTATCTTGTCAATATAAATTTGGCTGCTGGTATTCCTATTGACTACAATTTCAAGGGTCGAATTACCAATTGGTAATAAGATATTGTCAAACAAAGGAGAAGTCAACTGGTATTTATCCGTTCCTGCCATTGGGTATATGCCCATGGCACTCAAAACGTACCACGACGAAAGGGTAGCCCCATCGTCATTGCCATCAAGTCCGCCAGATTCTACTTTGTATTTGTTATCCAAAATCCATCTTACCCATTTCTGTGTAAGGTCCGGCCTGCCTGCTTCATTGAAAAGATACGCAACATGTATGTCAGGTTGATTGCCATGCCAGTAGTATGATCCCGGAGAAAATGTAGCATAGTCAGGATCAGCTTTTTCAAAAAATGAATTCAACTCCTCTACAAAATACTCTTTACTCTTAAAAAGAGCTATCAGTCCCTGTGGATCGTGAGGCACCATCCACCTCCATTGCAATGCTGACCCCTCTACATAATCATCTGTCAATATGCCATCAAAATCTGTGTAAGTAAGCTGCAATGGCTCAATTGGATCAAACGTGCCATCAGTTCTTCGGGGTTGAAAATATTGCGTTTCAGGATTCCAGGTGTTTTTATAATAATTGGATTGAGCGAAAAACCTGCTGGCATCCTCTTCATGCCCCAGTGCCTTGGCGAGCAAGGCATTGGAATAATCAGCCCAGGCATATTCCAATGTTTTTGATACTGATCTGTCAGTAACTTCTGATGGACAATATTCATATTGCAAATACTC
The DNA here is from genome assembly GCF_040151475.1 of Reichenbachiella sp. MALMAid0571. Taxonomy (NCBI): domain Bacteria; kingdom Pseudomonadati; phylum Bacteroidota; class Cytophagia; order Cytophagales; family Reichenbachiellaceae; genus Reichenbachiella; species Reichenbachiella sp. MALMAid0571. Next base: position 12,702 of record NZ_JBDKWG010000095.1, read on the forward strand.
TTCGATGCTTCTTCTACCGGAAGCATCTGTTTCTTTAGGTGTCTTTTTAGTTCCGAGATACTTCATTCCATCATAAGCGGACTCCACATCAAAATCAGTTATTCCCTTCAAATAGGATTCTGCAATCATCATAGAGGCTGGAGAAGCCAGCATCGAGTTGGAATAACCACTTCCAGACGGCCATCGGGGCAGATAACCTCCCTGCTCCTTCATTTTCACCATAGAAACCAACATGTCTCTTTGTTCCTTTTGAGCGATCAGGTTGTACAATGGATGCAAAGTCCGGTAGGTATCCCAAAGGGATAAATCTGTGTAATAGTTGAATGCCGTATCTGTTTGATGAACCTGTTTGTCAAAACCATGATACTCTCCATTAACATCTGTGTATGTGGTCGGCATAATAAACGAGCGGTACAACGCAGTATAGAAAATGGTTTTCTGTTCTTCGGTAGCTCCCTTAATTTTTATCACAGAAAGCTTTTCCTCCCACTTGCCCTTTGCTTCAGTCAATATGTCTTCAAAGGTTTTACCGGAAGTTTCAACGGTTCTGTTCAATCGGGCATTTTCAATACTTACATAAGAAATGCCCACTTTTGCATTCACTACCAGTGGATTCTTTGTCTTGTTAAATCCAATGTCAACACCAAGCGTATCTCCTTCTGCTTCACTTAATGATTGAAAATACTTCTTTCCATTCCAAATGCCATAAGTCTCAAATTTTTGATCAAATTTTGCTGAAAAGTAAACTTTAGAACCTCCGTACCGACTACCAAAAGTTCCAAAAGCAGTAATTGCTCCTTCGATTTCTGAAGTCTCTGGTTTAATTTTCACCAGACCATTGTTCGTACGTTTGTTGTCTATAGCACTACTGATATCAATCAATAAATGTGGCTGATTATCTTTCTCGAAAGTATAACGGTGAACTCCTGTATGGCTTGCAGTAGTAAGTTCTGCCTTCACTCCCCTATCTTCAAGATCAACTGAATAATAGCCCGGAAAAGCAATTTCAGTGTCATGAGAAAATGGGATATACTCCTTATTGCAGTAATCAATCCGTGTCTGTTCACCATAGCCCGGAACGAACCTAAACTGCCCCCCATCAGTAGCTCCAGTGCCACTCAGACGGTTGTGGCTAAAACCTACAATTTTATTGTTCCAATAATGATACCCCGAGGTGTTAAAGCTTTCTTCGTTGAGGAAAATAGATGCCGTTTCCGGACTCAACCTCACCATGCTAAATGGTAATGCTACTCCTGGAAAGTTGTGACCACAAACCCACGGATAACCACCTGTTCCTATAAAGGTGTTGACATATTGTCCGTAACCAGTCGGTGTTTCCGGATTTTCTACTGTTTGTGGTAATTTTCTGGCAACCAAATAATGCTTTACCCAGATTACCCCAATAAAAAGACCTATTGCAAGAAAAATCATTCCCACCAATAGGCCTGTATATTTTAATATCTTTTTCAACTTAATCTATTTTTCAGTCAGTTCGATTACATCGAATTTACAACCATTAAGGTTATAATATAGATTAAAGTGTATTTAAGCTAAAGCTTCTTTTATAATCTTCAGCTCTTTTTCTTCAAAAGGCAGTTTCAGAGCTGCCTCATGCCCCTGTTCTGTCATTTTACCCCATGTTTTTTGAACAATATCAATCAATTTCTCATGAGTACTTTTAGCTGCAAAATCCTTAAAGTAGTATTTCAAAAAGACCAGGCAAATCACATCTTCCAATGTCTTTGATTGACTGTCTTTCTTCAGATTCTTTTTTGTTATAAGCTCTACAACTTCTTTTATAAAATCCTCTGAACACTCCTCACTTTTCAATATCTCCGCTACCAATTCACCATGGAATATCTTCAATTGAGTACGCCATTTCAGGTATCCCTTTCTATCCATAGGATAATCAGAACGAGGAATAGACCATCTCTTGATGTGCTGACCCCTTGCAGCAATTTGTAATGCTTCCGATGGATTGGTTACATAGTCATGCAACATATCGGTCATCCGTTGGCTATACAATATTTCTTTGGGGTATGACTGCCCTTCAGATTCCTCAATGTTAGGATCCTGAACATTGATTTCGTCGATCTTAGCGAATATATTCGATATTTTCATAGCTACTTAGCAACGTATTTAGAAGATATACCTTTAAGAGTCTCACTTCCATATTTCACCACCTCTCCGATAACAATAACAGAAGGAGAAGCCAGTTCTTTTTCTGTTACAATACTTTCTATGGTAGAAATTTTCCCGAAACCTGATTTCTCATTTTCGCAGGTTCCATTCATTATTACTGCTATGGGTTCATCTTCTCCTCTATATTTTTTAAATAATTCTATGATAGAAGCTAGTTTTTTCATTCCCATCAAAATGATAACAGTCGCCGATGACTGAGCAGCCAAATGCATGTCTTTTGACAATGTATCTTCTTTGGTTGTACCAGTAATCACCCAAAAACTTTCGTTAACCCCTCTTTTTGTAATAGGAATATTTTGAATAACCGGAACAGCAATAGCACTACTGATGCCAGGCACGATTTCTACTTCTAACCCATGTAACAAAGCATGATCTTTCTCTTCGTGCCCTCTGCCAAATACAAAAGGATCTCCACCTTTCAAACGCACTACCGTGCCATACTCCAACGCATATTGTACAATCATCTGATTGATCTCCTGCTGCTGCTGATAATGCAATCCGGCACGCTTTCCCACATAAACCAATTTCACATCGGGTTTACAATATTTTAAAAGGAGATCATTTGCCAAAGCATCGTACAATACCACATCTGCACTCTTAAGCGCATTTACTCCCTTCAGTGTAATCAGTTCTTCGTCACCTGGTCCTGCACCCACCAATATGAGCTTTGGTTTATTCATGTCACAAAACTAAGTACTTAAATATTATCAAGGTTGAATCACGTACATATTTTTACATGAATACGTAATAACTACTTGCTTTTAAAATATTAACTACGTAATTTTACGTATATTTAAATAGTTATGGAAAAAATAGTAGTTATAGGAAACGGAATGGTTGGTTATAAGTTTTGTGAAAAACTAAGATCAAAAGCCTCAACCAATGAATTTTCAATCACTGTATTTGGCGAAGAACCAATTCCCGCATACGACAGGGTTCATTTAAGTGAATACTTCACCAATCAATCTTCTGAGGAGCTATTCATGGCTCCTCGCTCATGGTATGAAGAAAATCAAATTGAGTTAATTACCGGAGAATTGATTGTGGAAATTGACAGAAAAGCAAAAAAAGTAATTAGCTATAAAGGCCGGGAAGAATCCTATGATAAGCTCATTCTCGCTACTGGTTCAGGGGCATTTGTTCCTCCAATAGAGGGTGTAGAAAAACAAGGCGTTTTTGTTTACCGAACTATAGAAGACCTGGATGCCATCATTGATTACAGTAAAAAAGCAAAATCGGCAGCCGTCCTTGGTGGCGGTTTACTTGGTCTGGAGGCTGGTAAAGCAATGCTTGATTTGCAACTGGAAACACATGTCATTGAATTTGCTTCCCGTCTTATGCCAAGGCAACTCGACAATACTGGCTCGGAAATATTAAAAAACAAACTGGAATTACTGGGAATAACCCTTCATCTCCATAAAAACACAAAAAAAATAATCGGAGACAATAAAATTTCCGGTCTGAAATTCACTGATGAAACATCCCTAAACGTGGATATGCTTGTGATTTCATGTGGTATTAAATCCAGAGACGAGCTGGCCAAATCTTGTGGGCTTGAAACCGATGCTCGTGGTGGGTTTATTGTAAATGACCTACTCAAAACAAATGATCCAGAAATATACGCTATAGGCGAGGCAGCTTCACACAAAGGAATGGTTTATGGACTGGTTGCCCCTGGTTATGAAATGGCCAGTGTGGTAGTTGAGCAGTTGATCAAAGGAAAGAATAAAACCTACACTGACTTTGACATGTCAACAAAGCTAAAACTGATAGGGATTGATGTAGCCAGTTTTGGTGATCCTTTTTGTGAAAACACACTTAGCAAACCTATTATATTAGAAGACAAAGTGGCTGGCATATACAAACGCATCAATATATCCCAAGACGGAAAAAAGTTGCTTGGAGGTATATTAGTGGGTGATGCAGAATCATTCAATATTTTGCTTCAAATGGTTCAAAATGGCATGCCCCTTCCACCCAACCCGGAAGATTTAATTTTAGGATCTCGAGGTGGAGAACCAAATGGAGGTGGCATTGACGCACTCCCGGATACAGCTCAAATATGCTCGTGCGAAGATGTTACAAAAGGTAGTATCTGCTCTGCTGTAGAAGAGAATGGTTTTGAAAATATTGACCAGGTAAAAAAATGCACCAAAGCCGGAACCGGATGTGGTGCCTGTACTCCAATGGTCACAGATATATTCAACGCCAAACTTAAGTCCATGGGTAAGGTCGTGAAAAAAGTGCTTTGTGAGCATTTTGATTATTCCCGCCAGGAACTATTCGATATAATCAAAGTTGAACAAATAAAGGATTATGACGAACTACTGGACAAATATGGACAAGGCGATGGATGCGAAGTATGCAAACCTGCCACAGCATCATTATTTGCCAGTATTTGGAATGAAATGATCCTAAAACAAGACACCATTCAAGACAGTAATGACAGGTATTTAGCCAACATTCAAAAGGGAGGTTCATACTCTGTAGTTCCACGAATTCCAGGAGGCGAAATCACTCCTGATAAATTGATTACCATAGGTCAGGTAGCAAAAAAATACAATCTCTATACGAAAATTACGGGAGGACAAAGAATTGACTTGTTTGGTGCCCGGGTAGATCAATTGCCTGACATATGGGAAGAGTTAATCAACGCTGGTTTTGAAAGTGGTCATGCCTATGGCAAATCACTTAGAACTGTGAAGAGTTGCGTTGGTTCTACCTGGTGCCGCTATGGGTTACACGATTCTGTGTCATTCGCCATTGAAGTGGAAGAACGATATAGAGGCATCAGGTCTCCTCACAAACTCAAAGGTGGAGTTTCGGGTTGCAGAAGAGAATGTGCAGAAGCTCAAAGTAAAGATTTTGGAATTATCGCTACTGAAATTGGTTGGAACTTGTATGTGTGCGGAAATGGTGGAGCCAACCCAAAACACGCAGTTTTATTGGCAGGTGATATCGACAAAGAAACCTGTGTGAAATATCTGGACAGATTTTTAATGTTTTACCTAAAAACAGCAGAACCATTAAACAGGACTGCTACCTGGCTCAATAAAATGGAAGGAGGAATTGAATACTTAAAAGATGTCATCGTGAATGACTCTCTCCATATAGGCGATCAATTAGAAAAAGAAATGCAATTCATGGTAGATACATACAAATGTGAATGGAAGGAAGTAGTAAACACTCCTCATTTAAGAGCCAAATTCAAACATTTTATCAACTCAGAAGAAATTGATCCCAATATCAAATTCAATGACATGCGTGGGCAGATTGTTCCGGCAAACTGGGCAACTACCAATTCATAACCAATAAAACGACGTGAAGATGACAGAGACATTGACTCAATATAAAACAGTTGCTTTAGAAGAGGTAAAAGTTTGGTTTAAAGCAGCCAAAACCACAGATTTTCCTACTAACGGAGGAGCAAGTATATACTATAATGGATTACAAATAGCAATATTTCATTTTACAAGAAGTAACAGGTGGTATGCTACACAGAATCTATGCCCACACAAACAACAAATGATTTTATCTAGGGGAATGATAGGATCTCAGGGAAATGAACCTAAGGTAGCCTGTCCATTTCATAAAAAAACCTTCTCTGTCAAGTCAGGAAAAAACCTGAATGGCTCTGAATGCGATTTGGCCACCTATCCTGTTAAAATAGAAGACGGATATGTTTACGTAGGTTTTTTGCATTAATGGCAAGAATACTTATAGATTTACGTAGAAGAACCTCTTCTATATTCAACACCTATTTAAACAATTAACATTGCTTAAAATTGATTCTTTCAAAAAACTTGGGTTATTGTACATTATAGCCCTCTCTTGCATTGCTTGTAGCATTATAGGCAGCCAGGTTTATATTCAAAAATTTATTGGCAAACAGACTCACGACAGTAGAGAAATCAATATAGCAGGTCGTCAAAGAATGCTCAGTCAAAAGATCAGCAAACTGGCTCTGGAGATAAAATCAAACCCCACTAATTTAGATTTTCAATCCTCTCTGGCAGATGCCGTAAACTTATGGGCCATTTCCCACAAAGGATTGCTCTTAGGAAACGACTCTCTGGGATTAGACGCCAACAATTCATCAGAAATATTGAAATTATTCAGCAATGTACAGCCACATCACGAAGCAATAGTTTCACATGTAAATTCATTGCTAACCCAACTATCAAAAGAAAAAACCACTATAGAGCAAATAACAAAACACGTTGATTCTATACTTGATCATGAGGAGAGTTTTCTGATAGGTATGGATGCTATTGTATTTCAATATGACAATGAAGCCAAATCGAAAGTGGCCAACCTCAGAAAAATTGAAATCATCTTATTTGGAATCGCTTTGTCCATAATTATCTTAGAATTCTTTTTCTTTTTCCTTCCTACGTCCAAAAAAGTAGCGTCCACATTTGCTGCCATGACCAAGTCCGAAGAAGATTCCAAACGTATGACACAGGAAATCAATAAGTTATACATTGAACTAGCCAAGTCTTATCAAGACTTGGAAGCTGTAAATATTGAGCCGCAAGAACCATCCATTTTTATGAAAATGGATGCCGGAAGCAACATAGGATTCGTTTCTAAAAAATTCCTGAAGCTCATTGAATACGATGAAAAAGATGTTCCACCTAACTTGATTGAATGGCTGGGAAATGAAGGATATGGTAAAGATTTTTTGCAAGACATTTTCGATGATGTAGCCCACGGAAAAACCTGGAATGGAGAAATCAAACTGAATTCCGGGTATGGTGATATTCTTTGGATTGAAATGTTTATAGTTCCGGTATCAGGTGGAAAATATTCCAAAGACGAAATCATAGTAGTTGGCCGAGATCTGACTGAAATTAAAGAAGCAAAATTCAGGTCAAGGGAGATCAATAGAGAGCAAATAGAAAAAAGGGTCAAAGAACAGGAATATCGTTCAGTGTTGATTTTGGAAGGACAGGAGGAAGAGCGAAAACGTATTTCGCAAGAAATTCATGATGGTATAGGTCAGATGTTGACAGCATTAAAACTCAATCTGGAAGGCCTTACTCCTTCCAGTTCACCACACATGAAAAAACGGCTGGCTGACACCAGAAGTCTGATGAAGGGAGTGATCAAAGAAGTACGCAGGGTCTCTTTCAATTTGACCCCCAGTAGTCTGAGTGACTTTGGTATTGTTCCTGCCATGAAAAAAATAAGTAGTGAAGTAAGTGCCCTTACATCCACAGAAGTAATATTCGAAAACAAAACCAAATTCATCAATCGTCTTGAAAATAATATTGAAACCAACTTGTATCGTATAGTACAGGAGGCAGTAAATAATGGTATAAAATATGCCAAAGCGAAAAAAATTGTGATTAGTTTTGAGCATAACATGACCAGTTTAGTAGTTACAGTCAAAGATAATGGCGTAGGGTTTGACTATGAAAAACTCAATAAATCAGGTCATTTTGGAGCATCCGGACATGGTATATTCAATATGAAAGAACGAACAGCTTTTATAAATGGTAATTTTAATATTGAAACCGCCGTTGACAAAGGAACAAAAATAACTATTACACTACCTTTAAATTAGATACATGAGTCCTGTTAAAGTTGTATTGGCAGACGATCACGAGATTGTAAGGAATGGTATAAAAACCCTGCTTGAAAGTGAAGGAGAAATAGAAGTATTGGGTGAGGCATCCAATGGAATTGAAGCCATAGAAAAAGTGTTGGAATTGAAACCTGAAATCCTGATTCTTGATATTCGTATGCCTCTGATGAACGGAATCGAAGCTACTGCAAAACTCAGGGAGGTTTCTCCTGACACCAAAGTACTTATCTTGTCCATGCATGATGATGAAGAATACATTATTAAATCAGCCGAAAGTGGTGCTTCAGGTTATTTGCTCAAAGACACAAACAAACAAGAATTTATAAAAGCCATATCAACCATCAAAAGTGGTGACAAGTACTTCAGTGGTGATATTTCCAACATCCTCGTTAACAACTATTTAAATATAAAGAAAGGCAATATATCAAATAAAAACTCCAACTCCTCAGATGTTACTGATTATGGAATTACTAAGAGAGAAAAACAAATCCTTAATCTCATCTATAATGGCGTAACCAACAAAGACATTGCAGAGCAGTTAGGAAAAAGTGTACGCACTATTGAAACCCACAGGTTCAATATCATGAAAAAACTCGGTGTAGGCAATATCACCGAGCTTCTAAGAAAAGTAGATATGAAACCCGATATTCTGGGTTAATAATTACTTCATCGCTTAGATTCTCTACTTCCAGAAAAAAGCAGGTACTCGATGTTTTTACCTGGCCATTTTTGTTCAATCCACAATATAATTTAATATCCTAAATAAAATTAGCGATACGCATCCCGTTTTTAAGTATTTATTAAGTATATTTACGTAGTTTTATACGTAGTTATCAAGTAAGTAGAGAATTATGGAAAATTTCAATGCAGGAAAAGCCAACAAAACCTTATTCATTAATACTTTAGCTTTCACAATTTGTTTTGCTGTATGGCTATTAAATGGCGTGCTTGTCACCTTCCTGGTTGACAATCAGGTATTCGACTGGAGTGCAGTAGAAATTGGCTGGCTTATAGGAATTCCCGTATTGACGGGAGCAATCTTCAGACTTCCTGCCGGAATTCTGACTGACAAATTCGGTGGAAAACCAGTTTACACTACTCTATTGGCAGTTTGTGCTATTCCTATGTTCTTGTTGTCTTATGTGGATAGTTTCTGGGGATATGCTTTGTGCAGTCTGGGTTTTGGGCTATCTGGAACAAGCTTTGCCATCGGTATTGCCTTTTCATCAATATGGTTTCCAAAGCACAAACAAGGTACTGCATTGGGGATTTTTGGGGCAGGCAATGCCGGAGCTGCCATTACTACTATGGTTGGCCCTAAGCTTTTGGTCTTTTTGACTGATGGAAAAACCAATCTGGAAGGCTGGAGGTTGATGCCTCAGATATATGCAGCGGTATTGGTTATCATGGCTATTGCTTTCTTTTTACTTACAGAAAACAAAAAGCCAGCTTCCAGTAGCAAAACTATTGGTGGGCTGTTGGAACCGTTGAAAAGTGTCAGGGTTTGGCGCTTTGGGCTTTATTATTTTCTCGTATTCGGTTGCTTCGTGGCGTTCGCAGGATGGTTGGTACCATACTACACCAATGTCTATGGTGTAACACTGGCTACTGCCGGCATTTTGGCTTCCTGTTTCAGCTTACCATCGGGAATTATAAGAGCTTTTGGTGGGTGGTTGTCCGACAAATATGGAGCTCGGCGTGTGATGTATTGGGTACTAGGATCATCTGTATTTCTATCTGCACTGTTGATCATACCAAAAATGGACATCTACACCAGTGGAAAAGGAGTTATAGCAAAAGAATCTGGAACAATCACTGAAGTTACGCCTCAATTCATAGTGATAAATAAAACCAAATACGCCTTGGAAACGAAAGGAGATGATCTCAGAACTTCAGAAGGTTCATTTCATATTTTCCCGATTAAGGAATCCTGGCAAACTGCAATTGTAGCAGTTGGTGATGTAGTAAACAAAAAACAACTCATAGCCGAAGGTAAAACACACATCTATTTCCAGGCCAATATGTGGATATTTGCCATTATAGCCATCATCATTGGTTCGATTTGGGGCATTGGAAAAGCCGCTGTTTACAAGCATATCCCCGATTATTTCCCTCAGGAAGTCGGTGTTGTAGGAGGAATGGTTGGCGTGCTCGGCGGTTTGGGTGGGTTTATCTGCCCCATCCTCTTTGGATACTTACTGCGAAGTACCGGAGTATGGTCCAGTTGTTGGATTTTAATGTTTTTCCTGTCCGCTCTTTGTCTTTTCTGGATGCATCAGGTGGTAAGAAAAATGATCAAAGTAGAAGCACCTAATCTATCCAGAGGATTTGAAGAAAAAGGTAACATTCATTCAAACCCCGACAATTTCAAAAACAGGCCACATGGCAAGCTTTGCTTGGAAACTATTACCTAAAAATTCCCTTTAGGAGTCTTATTCATACTGTATCAGAAATCATCAATCATTTACTTTAATAATCTAAAATTCATCTATTTATGAAAGCAGATTGTACGAATTGTATGAACAGTAATTGCATCATTAAAAGAAATTACCACTGCGAAGGTGGCAAAGAATTTATAGCAAAAAAACATACCCTCCATTGCAAGAAAAATCAAAACTTTATCATTGAAGGATCGCCAGTACATGGATTGTATTTTATTTATAAAGGCAAAGCCAAAATTGCCAAAACCGGCATACACGGACGAGAACAAATAGTACGGTTTGCTAAAGACGGTGAAACCATTGGCCACAGGGGATTTGGTTCAGGGCAGTTTTATCAAATAAGTGCAGTAGCCATGGAAGACACCATTCTATGCAATTTTGGCAATGAAGTGCTTAACGAGATGCTGCTCAAAATACCAACGCTTACTTATGATTTTATGCTTTTTTATGCTGAGGAACTCAACCGCAGTGAAACCAAAGTAAAGAAATTTGCACAAATGACAGTCAGGGAAAAAGTAATAGATGCACTACTGTACATGTATAGGAAATTTGGACTGCTCAATGGATTCTTAAATGTGCAACTTTCCCGAAAAGAAATTGCGGACTTTGCCGGAACCACTGATGAACAAGTAATCAGAGTGCTTTCTTCACTAAAAAAAGAAGCCTTAATTCACACCAAAGGAAAAAAAATTGGCCTGGCCAACCCTGAAGCCCTCAGAAAAGAAATTGCCGTTCACAACTATTTTTTGGATAGTTAACTTAGTTTTTAATTGTTTTCACAAACTCTTCTACTAAAAAGGCTTATCACTTTTTTTGTTAATAAAGTAACCCAGATCTAGTGTTTACAACTACGTACTTTTTTTAAAAAAACACTAATAATCAACGATTTATCAATAAAACCTGTCATTACACATATTTTATTATGTAGCAAAAGACTATTTATCTCTGCATTGTTCCATAGATCACATTAAAACACGTAGTTATGTTTGCTGTATAATTAAGTATTAATACTTAATTAAAGTATTTAATACGTAGAATATTACTAAATAAAATAAGCAGACATGAAAAAAACCATTTACCTCACTTCAATAATTTTCACTTGTATAGTAACACAAATACAGGCACAATTTACTATCTCAGGTGAAATCAGACCCAGAACAGAATTCAGAAACGGATTTAAGAAATTAACCACTGAAGGCACTGATGCAGCCTTTTTTACAGAGCAAAGATCAAGGTTGTACTTTGATTATACCGCCGACAAATACAAAATAAAGATTGCCCTGCAAGATGTTAGGATCTGGGGAGAAAATGGTCAGATACATAAAACTGACAATGGCATGAGCACCATAAGTGAAGCCTGGAGTCAGGTATTTGTATCGGATAAGTCTTCATTAAAATTTGGTCGGCAAATTATTTCCTATGACAATCAACGCTTTTTAGGTGGATTAGAATGGGCACTTCAAGGCAGAAGGCATGATGCGTTGCTGTATATATACAACAATAGTGAAGCAAAAAGCCAATTACATGTTGGAGTAGCATTCAATCAAAATGTAAACGAACCAGTAGCTTTAACAGGCACTACCTATCCCCTTCAGAACTCTGGTAAAGATGTATATCATGCAACCAATAATTACAAAACAATGCAGTATGCATGGTACCATAAAGATTTTGAAGGAGGCAAATACTCCCTACTTGCATTCAACGAAGGCAGGCAAAATGAAGCTGAAGAAATTGCCTTCAGGCAAACATTCGGCTTCAATGGAGAAAAGAAGTTTGGGTCTGTGGCTTTAGGAGCAGAATTATTCTACCAAACCGGTAAAGTGGCTCCCGGTGCAGGAGTAAAAAAAGATGTTTCAGCTTATTTAATGGCTCTCAATGCAACTTTCAAAACTTCGGTTACTCCTGTCACCATCGGTGTTGATTATTTATCCGGCAATGACATGGGCAATACCAATAAACAAAATGGGTTTGCTCCCGCTTTTGGCACCAACCATGCCTTCTACGGATTTATGGATTACTTCTACGTAGGCAATGGATTTGGCAATGTAGGACTCACAGATGTTTATGTGAAAACCAAATTCAAAACAGGTGAAAAATCCAACCTGATGATTCACCTTCATGATTTTATGTCATCAAGTAAAATTTTAGAGGGAGATGGCATCACAGAAGCAAGCAGTCAATTAGGAACTGAAATTGACCTGATTTACACCAAAATTATCTCTCCGGAAGTGACTTTCAACCTTGGTTACTCACAACTTTTTGCCAGCAGTTCGATGGAACTACTGAAAGGTGGAGACAAAGGCCACCTCCAAAACTGGGCATTTGCCATGATCGCTGTAAAACCTACTTTTTTCAGCACTAAATAAGACTGTAAGTTCATATTCATTTTAAATAGATATACCATGTTTTTTAAAAATAGAAAAATAGGTTTTGTAATTGCTGTTGTGACTCTTTTGAGTTTCTCCCGATGCAGTGACACTAAAGAAAAAGAAACCTCAAATAAAGTTATTGCAGAAGAAGCAAGTAAAACCATAGTACTCGATATCGAAAAGCCACAGCTGACTTTTGGCTTCATAAAATTGACAGACATGGCTCCTTTGGCCATAGCCAAAGAATTGGGATTCTTTGAAGATGAAGGCCTATTTGTTACCATTGAAGCACAATCGAATTGGAAAAATGTACTGGACAGAGTGATTGACGGACAAATAGATGGTTCACATATGCTGGCTGGTCAACCTATTGCAGCAGGAGCTGGATTTGGCCGACAGGCTGAATTAGTTACACCATTTTCTATGGACTTAAATGGTAACGGAATTACAGTATCGAATGCTGTATGGGATAAAATGAGCCCCAATGTTCCAAAAGACTCAGACGGAAAACCAATCCACCCGATAAAAGCAGACGCCTTAGCTCCAGTTATTGATGAATACAAAAAAGAAGGTAATGCCTTTAAAATGGGAATGGTATTTCCTGTTTCTACCCATAACTATGAAATAAGGTATTGGCTGGCAGCAGCAGGAATCAATCCCGGGTTTTATACCAAAGAAAACATTCAGGGTCAGGTAGATGCCGACGTATTATTGTCAGTTACTCCTCCACCTCAAATGCCAGCCACATTAGAAGCAGGAACTATTTACGGGTATTGTGTGGGTGAGCCCTGGAATCAACAAGCGGTATTTAAGGGTATTGGAGTACCTGTTACTACGAACTATGACATCTGGAAAAACAACCCCGAAAAAGTATTTGTAATGACCAAAAAATTTGTTGAGCAATATCCCAATACAGCTATAGCAGTAACCAAAGCTTTAATTCGTGCAGGAAAATGGCTTGACACACCCGGAAACAGACCTAAAGCAGTAGGTATTTTATCCATGCCAGCTTATGTGGGGGCAGATTCGGTGGTTATCGCCAATTCTATGACAGGCACCTTTGAGTTTGAAAAAGGGGATAAAAGAAGCATGCCTGATTTCAATGTATTCTTCCGTTACCATGCTACCTATCCTTTTTATTCGGATGGCATCTGGTTTCTTACTCAAATGAGAAGATGGGGCCAAATTCCTGAAATGAAACCAGCTGACTGGTATCACCAAACGATCAAAGAAATTTACAGACCAGATATCTGGAGTAGCGCAGCAAAATTATTAGTGGAAGAGGGACACTTGGGAATAGACGAAATACCAACTACCGATGGCTACAAACCCGCAAGCACCGATTTTATAGATGGAAAAATGTTCGACGGTAAAGATCCAATGACTTACATCAACAGTTTTGAAATAGGCAACAAAGACAAATAAATACACTTTGATAATGCAAAAAATTCTGACCAGATATTGTAAAATTAGTTTTGATTATTGAGGGAGGGGATTCTCCCCTTTCTCTTTTTCAAAAACGAGAATCAATAATTAACCGCACTTTATCAATATTAACCTTAAATTTTTAATCACAATGAAAGACAAAATAATCAAAACTATGCGATTCATTGGACTTGGTTTTTTCGAACCTCTCATCAGGCTTTGTGCCGGAGAAGACACAAAGAAAAACCTTACCGATACTTTTAAAAGAATGATTTTTCCTGTTTTTTCAATCCTGCTATTTTTGGCATTATGGGAAGGAGGATCCAGCTATCTATACAACACTGAAGCACAACGGAAAATTGAAAAAGAAAGAACTGACAGAGGCGATGAAGCCGCCCTGGAAATGGAAAATTGCATTACCTCTGGCGAAGTAAGCTGTCAACCCAACACGCTTCCCTCACCCACTCAGGTTTACGGAGCTTACAAAGCACTTCTCAGAGACCATCAAATGATCAGCCAGAAAAAAGATAATTTTGTATCCAAAACAGCTAAAATCAATGCAAAACGAAAAGCCAAAGGCGAAGCACCCATCACTTATACTGGGCGACCCTCTTTTGTAGATCAGATTGGCACGAGTATCAAAACGGTATTTGCGGGTTTTTTACTTGCAGCGCTGATAGCCATTCCAATTGGCATTATCATGGGACTTAGCCCGACTTTAAGGTCTTCATTCAACTGGTTGATTCAAATATTCAAACCGGTATCTCCTGTTGTTTGGTTGTTGCTGGTTTTTATGATCGTTAAAACCTTAATCACCAATCCTGATCTGGATAAGTCATTTATCATTTCATTCATCAGTGTAGGACTTTGCTCTATGTGGGCCACATTGGTCAATACCAGCATGGGGGTATCTACTGTTGACAAAGATTTTATCAATGTATCTAAAGTCTTGAAATTAAATATCGGGCAAAACATATTCAAAGTCATCCTTCCGGCATCCTTTCCTCTTATTTTCACCGGATTGAGGATTACCCTGTCAGTAGCCTGGATGGTATTGATAGCCATCGAACTACTGGCTCAAAGTCCGGGTCTCGGCTCTTTTGTATGGGAAGAATTCCAAAATGGAGCAAACGATTCCAATGCCAAAATCATAGTGGCCATGTTTGTAATCGGAGGAATAGGTTTCCTTCTGGAACGCCTGATGCTGGTAATTCAAAAACTGGTAACCTTCAACAAAGCCGACCTGGCATAATCCTAAATCCTTATATGTATGGCTTTTTTGAAACTTAAAAATGTATCCAAATCCTATGCTGTAGGAAACGAAATACATGAAGTACTAACCAATATCAACCTGGAAATAAACGAAGGTGAATTTGTTGCAATTGTCGGCTTTACCGGAAGTGGTAAAACCACATTAATCAACCTGATCAACGGCTTGCATTTTCCTGATAAAGGAGAAGTATTACTCAAAG
The DNA here is from genome assembly GCF_040151475.1 of Reichenbachiella sp. MALMAid0571. Taxonomy (NCBI): domain Bacteria; kingdom Pseudomonadati; phylum Bacteroidota; class Cytophagia; order Cytophagales; family Reichenbachiellaceae; genus Reichenbachiella; species Reichenbachiella sp. MALMAid0571. The sequence continues at coordinate 28,201 of NZ_JBDKWG010000095.1, forward strand.
GGCAGCCCATATTAGGCCCTGGCCCGGACAGAGGTGTGGTTTTTCAAAACTATTCGCTCCTGCCATGGCTTACAGTGTATCAAAACATCATGTTAGCTGTAAACGAAGTGTTTTCACATTTCAGCAAGAAGGAAAAAGACGACCATGTAAAACAATATATTGAAATGGTAAACCTGAGCCTTGCCACAGATAAACGTCCATCCGAACTCTCAGGCGGCATGCGCCAACGCGTATCTGTAGCAAGAGCTCTAGCTATGAACCCTGAAATACTCCTGATGGATGAGCCTCTCAGTGCCTTGGACGCCTTGACAAGAAGTACATTACAGGAGGAAATTGTCAATATCTGGAGCAAGGATAAAAAAACGGCGTTACTAATCACAAACGATGTAGATGAAGGTATCATCATGGCCGATAGGATAATCCCATTAAAACCCGGGCCAAATGCTACCCTGGGTCCAGAATTCCAAATCAACCTGGAGCGTCCCAGAGATGTTACAGCCATCAATAAAAATCCTGAATTTAAGAGGCTCAGAAATGACATTCTTGAATACCTGATTGAAGTTGGTTCGAATAGAAAACAGGCATCTGATAAAGTCTATCAACTGCCGAAGCTAAAACCCATAATGCCGGGAAGAATACGTTTCGGTGCAAAAAAGGAAACAGAAAAAACAAAATACTTTTAAAACACACGTTATGACCACAACACCGGAACTAGTAGAAAAAAAAGAAGAAAAGGTCATTGTGGACAACAGACCTGATATGCTGATCTGTGAAAACCTTACCAAAATATACCCTACACCAAAAGGCGATTACGTGGTATTGAATGACCTCCAACTGAACATAAAAGAAGGAGAATTCATTTCCATTATCGGGCATTCAGGATGTGGGAAATCCACTTTACTTACCATGATAGCCGGGCTAAATGACATCAACTCAGGTAAAATAATGGTGTCGGGAGAAGCCATCCGTGAAGCAGGGCCTGACAGAGCTGTCGTATTTCAATCCCCCAGCCTATTACCCTGGTTGAGTGCCTTGCAGAATGTACTGATTGGCGTAAAGCAGGTATTTCCTCACGCCACCAAAGCACAAAAACTGGATATCTGCAAATACTACCTCGACAAAGTAGGTTTGGGCAATGACTTCCATAAAAAAGCCACAGAATTGTCACAAGGTATGCAGCAAAGAGTTGGGATTGCAAGAGCATTTGCCTTAAAACCAAAAGTTCTGCTCCTAGATGAACCTTTTGGCATGTTGGATTCACTCACCCGAGGAGAATTGCAGGATGTATTATTAGAAGTATGGCAAAAAGAAAAAATCACTGCTGTCATGGTTACACACGATGTAGACGAGTCCATTTTTTTAGCCGATAGAGTAATCATGATGACCAGTGGTCCTTATGCCAAAATAGGCGATGAATTAATCATACCATTTGAAAGGCCAAGAGTAAGGAAAGCGGTGCTAGAACATCCAGAATATTACGACTACAGAGGCTATCTTATGAATTTTTTGAATCATTGATATTTCACTAGGTCTAAACACCATTGAGATAAATTTAATTATAGTGTCTGGCTAAATTTGTCATTCCCTTTAGTAATCGACCCAAAGTTTTATTGGTTACCTTTATTGCTGGTAAATCAATACTCAATCTCTGCTGATATCAATGGACATGAAATCACTTTCGAAATGCATTTTCATAATTCTTTTTAGCAGTGTATTGACTTTAGAGTCTTGTAAAGAAAAAGACAGCTGTATAATCTCCCATTTCACAACCATTAGCTATGGAACCAGCTTTGGAGAATGTGTAGGTTATTGCATAAAAACCATAGCCATATCAGATGCAACCATAAATTTTCAAAAAACAGCACATAATGACAAGTCAACATACCCGGACTTTGATTGTGATGATTCTTTCCCGGGATTCGAAACGTTAAAACTCGAAATTGACATTGCAGCCTTTTGTTCAATGGAACCTGTAATCGGCTGTCCTGATTGTGCTGATGGCGGTGCTGAATGGGTAGAAATATCTAATTCCACCCACGCTTTAAGGGTAACTTTTGAATACAACAATGCACCAGAAGAATTTAGTAGTTTCATTGAAAACCTGAGGTTTTACCTTCAACGTATGGAAGCAAGTTGCTGAGAAAAATAGTTCAATTTCTCTTCAGGGTATATTGCAACTCTAACTGATCATTGTTCAACCTAAGCCTTTTGCCAAAAAATGAAACATCCCATAACATGCTGTCTTTCTCAAAAATGATCTTTCTATGACGTGTGTTGACAACATAGCTCCCCTCTTCCATAACGCCATCCAAACCTGATATACTGTAAATACCGTCTTTCTCCATATTGAACCACATATCCGACACTTTCTTCGGTTTACCTTTTTTTCTAACTTCAGACAATTCCCAATTTCCGATGATGCTGTCTTCAAATTCCTGAAAATCAGGCACGGTATCAATTCGCTTGAATTTCAAATTTGTTTTTCTTAAACCCGGTGCTTTAAGAATCATATAATTACGATAGCAAATTACTTCCCAGGCCTGGTTAAACCATTGTTTGTCATCACTATGCAGCATAAGCTTGTCAGACTGCAAATCAAAAATGCCAGAGAAATCTCCTGTAGTCCTGGAAACAGCAAAACTATTGTTGGATCGAATTTCCAAAAAAGTAGAAACATTGGGCTTAATCATTTCATCAATTTTCACTTCCCGAAGCTCCCAAAGCCCTTTTATATCCTTAATATCAACAGTATTACAGCCAACTTGAAAACATGCTAAAATGAAAATCCAACACCTCATTTCTCAACGTTTTAGATTCAATATGAAGTTAATTCAAGCAAATATTAATCCATTATGAAATATTACAAACAACGAAGTATATCAATAACACCCGTTCGGAATTAAATATAAAACCATCTACCGAACAATTCCCTATTTTAATCATACTCCAATTATTTACATATTTTCAAAACACTTACAGATTTTAACCAATAAGCCCATTTGATTTGCATAGTACTGATAATCCATACAGCAAAATATGATTGACCAATCATGCCAGCATAGACTCTATTGAAAAAAATCAAACTTCAAAATATGTATTACAAGTTGACATAAAAGATGAAATAGTGTAGCTTTGATAGGGTCGGAATTTATACCCTCAAGGTATTTGTATTATAAATACTACAAAAGCAGCAACGTAAAAACTTCATCATCAAACTTGATATGAAAATATTAAAAGACTATCTCTTTACTGTACTTTTTTTTACTATTTGTCACATAGCAATCGCTGATGATCAGGAAGATTTCATTCAAAACATTCAACCTATTCTAAAAGAAAATTGTCAGGAATGTCATAGAACAGGTGACCCAAAAGGTGGTATCAATTTAGACCTTTTCGAAAATGCAGATCAAATAGTACAAAGAGGACAGCTCTGGTTAAAGATAATACACCAAATTAAAACCCGGCAGATGCCTCCTGATACCAAAGCTCCTCTTTCAGAAGAGGAATATCAAACGTTGGTAGAAGGTATAGACAAGATTCTTTTAAACTCCTTAAAATCCAACAATCCAAACCGAATTGTTGTCCGTAGATTGAGTCATTCTGAGTATAGATACACCATTGAGGATCTGTTTGCAATAACATTTGATGCCAAACTTCATTTTCCCTCTGATGGTTCTGGTGGAGGAGGGTTTGACAATCAGGCCAGGGCTTTATACATGACTCCATTGAAGTTAGAGAGGTATTATGAAGCAGCAGAAACCATCATAAACCAACTTTACAATGATCAAAATTTATGGAGAAAAATTGTGCCATCTGACTATAAATTGACCTGGTGGCAAAAAATTATAGATTGGTGCAAGTCTTTGATTTTTAAAGATTTCAAATCAGTTAATCCACCAGAAAAAGCAGCATCTGAAATCATCATTCCTGTAGCCTCCAAAGCATACAGACGATTTTTAAAAAAAGAAGAAAAGGAAAAATTGATTCACTTGTTTTCTGCCGTATATGAGAAGAACGAGCAAAAAACAAATCCTGAACGCTTCAACGAGAGCATAGCTCAGGTTCTGAAAGCAATTATTATTTCGCCCAATTTTCTATATCGGGTAGAAGAAGAAAATGACATTTCCCGACCTTATCTGGTCAGCGACTTTGAATTGGCTTCCAGGCTTTCATATTTCTTATGGTCGAGTGTGCCTGATGAAGAATTGCTGCAACTGGCATATCAGGAAAAACTTCAGGATACCCTTGTTTTAGAACAACAGGTAAAAAGGATGTTACATGATCCCAAAGCCAGACGGTTCTCAGATGCATTTTCCAGTCAATGGTTTGGTATCAATAAGTTGATAGAGCGCAAGCCTCTGGCCGATACTGACAAATTTCCTGAATTCACTCCGGAATTGAGAGAAGCGATGTATCAAGAGACTCTAACTTACTTTCATCATGTACTTACCAAAAGTCAAAATTTTCTTGAGTTGCTCAATAGCGACTATACTTTTCTCAATCAACGGTTAGCGGAATTTTACGAAATGACTTCCGTATCGGGAGACTCTATGAGGAAGGTAGTCTTGGAAAATAGAAACCGTGGCGGCATTTTAGGAATGGCCAGTATATTAACCGCCAGTTCTATGCCTACCAGAACAAGCCCCGTGCTTCGTGGCAAATGGATTTTGGAAGAAATATTGGGCACACCTCCCCCACCTCCTCCACCTCTGGTGGGTGAGCTTCCAGAAGACGAAGCTTCACATGAAGATGTCGGCCTGAGACGACTGTTGGAAATCCACCGTTCGAAACCTGACTGCCAGTCTTGTCACCAAAAAATGGATCCTCTCGGACTGGGTCTTGAAAATTTTGATGCCATTGGCAGGTGGCGGGAGTCTTATGGTAATGTAAAGATTGATCCATCAGGAATAATGGCCACTGGTGAAACTTTCAACAATCCTGCGGAACTCAAAGCCATGTTGAGCGAAAAGAAAGAACTTTTTGCAAGGAATTTATCGTCCAAAATGCTATCTTTTGCTCTAGGAAGGTCTGTATTATTCAGTGATGAATCAGCTTTAAGAGATTTAGAATCCTGTTTGCTTGAAAATGACTTCAACACCGAAAAGTTTCTGATAATGCTTACCAAGAGTTACCCCTTTCGGTATAAAATCAATGACTCACGAAAAAAGAGCAATGAAATATGAAAAAGAAATGGCAAATATCCAGACGAAAGATGCTCAAAGGAATGGGTGCATGCATAGCACTTCCATATCTGGAAGCTATGGCTATTCCACGCATACCTTTCGGCCAAAGTGATAATTTCCCGGTCAGGTCTGCATTTTTGTTTATGCCAAATGGTGTGCACCCGGATAAATGGACACCTGAAAAATATGGCACTAATTTTACCCTCTCACCTATCCTCCAACCATTGGAAGCATTTCAACAAGAACTCCTTATACTTGGAGAACTAATGAATAAAAATTCTACCATAGAGGGTGTAGATGGACACTATGCACGTACTGCCAACATACTTACCTCCATGCCAATAGAAAAGACTATTGGAGATAATATACACAGTGGAGGTGTTTCTATTGATCAGGTAATTGCCGGAAAAATTGGGCATAACACCCTTTTTCCATCGTTGGAATACGGACTAGATAGAATCCGAACAGGAGTTGATACTAATGTAGGTTATACCCAACTTTACGCTTCAAGTATTTCATGGAAAACTCCTACTCAGCCCTTATCGAAAGAGATAGACCCTAGACTGGCCTTTGAACGATTGTTCAAAAACTATATACCAGGCAAAAAAATACAGGAGGATCCATGGAAAAAAAGCATCCTGGACATGGTAATGGATGATGCCCAAAGCTTAAAAAACAACCTTGGCCGCTCAGATCAAGACAAACTGGAAGAATACCTAGAATCTATTCGATCCATAGAAAAAAGGATAGTCAATGAAGAAAACAAAGAAAAGTTTGAAGCCAATATTACAGATGACATCAAAAAAGAATTGACCAGAGTTGACCTAAGAATAGAGGAATACGCCGAAATGTATGAAGGTGTAGATGTCACTGAAAAAACACGTTTGATGCTTGACATTATGGCTCTGGCTTTTTGGAGTGATGCTTCTCGTGTCTCTACATTTATGTTTGGGAACTCTGTAAGTGGACGAAATTTCTCTTTTCTGGATGGTGTAAGTGGTGGACATCACTCTATTTCTCACCACATGAATCATCCCGATAAAATGGAAGAATACTTAAAAATCAATATTTGGCACATAGAACAGTATGCCTACTTTCTCGATAAATTAAAATCCATAAAAGAGGGTGACGGCAATTTACTTGACAATTCCATGATCATGTTTGCTTCAGGCCTCAGAGATGGCAACCGGCATTCACCGTACAACCTGCCTGTACTGGTAGCTGGCAAAGGAGGTGGCAAATTAAAAACAGGACAAAACCTGCAATTCAATAAAAACACTCCATTGGCAAACCTTTATCTCAGTATGTTACAAAGTATGAATTTTGATGTAAATAGCTTCGGAGACAGTACAGGAATTTTATCGGAAATTCACAAGTAGTACAATTATTGTACAAAGAAAAATGAACAGTAAAAGATTAAAACATCAAACTGACATTGCATTAAAAAAATGATTGAAACATTGTTCATTTTTATCATCCAGACAATTTGAGGCTTCTTAATAATTACCAATATATCTTTTGGGGCACTATTTCTATTTTAATAATTTCAGCACTGGGAATGTTGCTTTTGCCCTATTTTCCTAAAACGGACTTGCCGGTACTCCTGCTATTTATCGGACGTTTTCATCCCTTAATTCTACATTTCCCCATAGTAATCATTTTTTTGACATTGGCTTTGGAGTTTTTATATAAAACAAATCTCTTGCAAAGAAATGAAAGAACCATCGCTTTAATGTTGGGACTGGCTTCTTTATCAGTATTTTTTGTGGTATTAGCTGGCTACTTTCTGTTTGCTTCCGGTGAATACACGGGTGAACTGATTATGAGTCATTTCAAAGCCGGAATATTTGCCGGATCTGGCATATTGATTACAACCGTGTTATACCTCATCGGCCAATATTCCAACCGGAAAATCCTTAACTTTTACTTTACCTCATTAATACTTACCAATGCGATAGTAGGATATGCGAGTCATTTGGGAGGTACCATCACTCATGGAAAGGATTACTTAACGGAATACCTGCCTGAAATTTTCAATAAAAGAAATACAGCAACCAAGCCAAAAGAAGAAATGCTCGTGTATGAAGATCTGATCGTTCCATTTTTGACTACCAAATGTATTTCGTGTCATAATGAGCACAAAACAAAAGGAGACTACTTGATGACATCTTATGCGACGCTGGTCAAAGGTGGAAAAAGTGGCAATAGTGGTTTGGTTAAGCACTATCCTGAACAAAGCGAACTTTATAAGAGGATCACACTTCCTGTTGACCATGACGACCACATGCCTCCGGAAGGGAAAAAGCCTTTGAGTTTGCATGAAATTGAAATAATGGAGTACTGGATAAACGCTGGTGCTTCCACTAAACAATTACTGATAGACATTCCTCAGGATTCTGCAATCACTCAAACAATCGAATCATATCTACCTGAATCAAGACGATTAAATGGAAAAATACTCAAACAAAAGGCTGAAAAAGAAAGACTCCTAACCGAACTCACAGAACTGGCTAAAAAACTAAATGTATCGGTACAAGAAGATCAAACCTCTGAGGAGAATTTCTTCACACTTTCCATGCAATTCCCGCCTGCAAATTTCACAGGTGAACAACTCAAAGAATTACAAGCATATTTTCTTCTTTTCACCAAAGTATCGTTGGTAGCCAGCGACATCAAAGACGATGATTTGTTCCTTATAGGCCAAATGACCAACTTGCGGGAATTGTACCTGCAAAAAACAGCCATCAACGGGAGTGGGTTGGTTTACCTCAAAGACCTGCAATATTTGGAAAGATTGAACCTATCATTTACACAAACCAACGATGCTACTGTCTTAGAAGTGTTACAGTTCCCGTCCTTAAAGCAAGTGTATCTTTTCGGCAGCCAGGTTTCTCCGCAGGTTCTTCAGGCTCTTCGGGCAAATCAATTGTCCAGGGAATTTCTTTTGGAAGAAGGGCCTTATAATTAGGCACTTCGAAACTCAACTCATCACACTTTTGAATAGAATTCACAGAACACAATGAGTTTATTTGTTCGGTAAAAGATTTATTCCCTAAATTTAAAAGAATAATAAACCTAACCCTCCTACAATGAAATTAAGTCATATTGTTACTATAGTACTACTATTAATATTCTCTTCTGCAAAAGCACAACAAGTATATCAACTTCAGAATAGATGGAAATCCAATGAATATATACATGTAGAACAAATTACTCCATCATCAGGAGCTATTCAGCCGGGATGGTTGAGTGCGCAATGGATTTTTGAGCCTGTTAGTGGCACATCATTTTATAAGATTAAAAACAAATGGAGAAATCAATACCTCCATATAGAAAAAGGTTCATTGATATGCAGTACTATAGAACCCGGATGGTATAGTGCACAATGGAGTTTGGAGCCGGTAGCAGGAACATCATTCTACAGAATTCGCAATAGATGGAAGCCGCAGGTAGCAATGCACAATCAAAACGGAAAACTAGAAGCCGGATCAGTAGATTTGGGGTGGTGGAGTGCACAATGGCAAACAGTAAAACCCGGTAGTACACCTTCATCATCTGGTGTCGTAACTCAAACTACTTCTACCCCTTTAAAGCGAAGTGACAATCCAGGTGCCTTTAAACCAGAGCATAATGGACGTATAGAAACAGCTGTCGTTAGATATACCGATCGCATATATTTGATTGGCAATACTTCAGTATCCAAAGGGAATAAAATCTATTTCTTTAAGCAGGAAGTTGTAGTTTCCAATAAAAATGGACTTTCTTTTGATCCAAAAAACCCTGCCATCGGTGGTCAGGTATTTACTGTGGTAGAGACTGAACCAAAACTCAAGCTGGATCGACCAATGCCCATGATGAGAAACACTGACAATAGCAGCTTTTCTTTTGTTGTGGAAGTTTATTAAAGAATAAATCCAGATTCATATTTTGGTGCAAATAATATACATAACTGACTGAATTTTACTTGCACAATTCAAAAGATGGAGACTACAAGAACTACTCTAAGTCTAATCATTACGTAATCAGTATATTTATTTTACGTATAAATTACGTAATTATACGTAATTTTATTTTCATTTGAATATATTTGTCGTTCTATAATTGTTCCAATAAAAACGACACCAATAGATTCTCAATGAAAAACAGCAAACATAACAAGATCAAGTCAACATGCTCTTATTGTGGAGTGGGCTGTGGAATAGAAGTTTTAGTTGATAAAAGAGACGTAATTGAAGTGACTGGAGATGAGAGTCATCCTGTAAACAAAGGAATGCTTTGCTCTAAAGGAAGAAACTTAAACTACGTAGTTCAGGATCAAACTGACCGTTTATTGTATCCCAAAATGAGATGGAGTAAAAGCCATCCTATGCAACGTATAGATTGGGATACAGCGATTAACAGAGCTGCTGCCGTTTTCAGGTCTCTTATTAAAGAATATGGTTCGGATTCTGTAGGATTGTACGTTTCAGGGCAATGCCTTACAGAAGAATACTACCTTGCTAACAAACTTACTAAAGGCTTTCTAGGCACAAACAACATTGACACCAATTCCAGATTATGCATGAGTTCGGCTGTGATGGGGTATGTAAAAAGTCTTGGAGAAGATGCTGTACCTATATCCTATGAAGACATAGAATTAGCTGATTGCTTCATGATAGCGGGTGCCAATCCGGCCTGGTGTCACCCCATCCTTTTCAGGCGGCTGGAAAAACACAAAGAACAAAACCCTAAAACGAAAATCATAGTGGTAGATCCGAGAGTAACAGACACTTGTGTCCTGGCAGATCTTCACATCCAATTAAAACCCGGGACAGACACTATACTATACCATGCTATAGGCCAGGTATTGATAGAAAACGGTGATTATGATTCGACTTTTGTGCAACACCACGCAGAGGGTTTTGATAAATACAAAGAGCAGGTTTTTGCTACCTCTCTTGAAACTGCCTCAGAAATATGTGATGTTCCCGTGGAACAAATCATAAAGGCTGCAGGGATGATTGGCAATGCCAATGCATTTATCACCATGTGGACGATGGGGCTCAACCAAAGCAATGAAGGTGTAAATAAAAACCTGGCGTTAATCAATTTGAATCTGATCACAGGTCAAATTGGTAAGCCCGGATCAGGACCATTTTCCCTTACAGGACAACCCAACGCCATGGGAGGAAGAGAAGTTGGTGGTATGGCCTCACTACTCGCAGCACATCGCATACAATCCAATCCTGAGCATCGAAAAGAAGTGGCAAAATTTTGGGGAGTTGAATCGTTACCTTCAAAACCAGGGCTCACAGCTGTTGAAATGTTTGAAGCCCTCAAATCAGGTAAAATGAAAGCCATTTGGGTAATATGTACAAACCCTTCAGTTAGCATGCCTAATGCTTCAATAGTCGATGAAGCACTGAAATTAGCAAAATTTGTAATCGTACAAGATATCTCAGAAAAATCAGATACCATCAAGTATGCAGACTTGATCCTTCCAGCAGCAGGATGGCTGGAAAAAGAAGGAACGATGACAAATTCAGAACGAAGGATTAGTTATCTCAACAAATTGACAGACCCACCCGGTGAAACATTGGCCGACAGTGAAATTCTCATCCGATTTGCCAAAGCGATGGGCTTTCATGGCTTTGATTACAACAACTTAAGTGAAGTCTATGACGAGCATTGTGAATTGACAAAAGGAACAAATATTGATATTTCCGGGCTCAATTATGAGCGATTAAAAAAAGAAGGTACTATACAATGGCCTGTACCCACCATAGATCACCCGGGCACTCCTCGCCTTTTCACGGATCATAAGTTTTACACTCCCAGTGGCAAAGCTCAAATACTGACCTCAGGAGCAGAAAACGAGACCGAAGCAACCAACACTGATTTTCCTTTAATCCTCACAACTGGCCGCATCAGAGATCAATGGCATACCATGACTCGCACCGGAAAGGTAAGCAAATTAAACAAGCACCTTCCCAAACCGTTTTTGGAAATTCACCCAATTGATGCCGTAGCAAGAGGAATAGAAGAAGGCGTTCCGGTAGAAATCAGTAACAAAAGAGGAACCGTAAGGGTAAACGCTGTTATTACCAATAAAATAAAACAAGGAGTAGTATTCCTTCCCATGCATTGGGGTAAAATATTGCAAAACAACTTTGGAAGAGCAAATAACCTGACAGACAACAGCTATGACCCTGTCTCAAAACAACCGGGACTTAAGTTTTCAGCAGTTCAGGTACAACTTTATAAAAAAGACAAACAAAAAATCATTATTGTAGGTGCTGGTGCTGCGGCTTACCGCTTTATCAACACTTTTAGAAACTACAATACAAAAGATGAAATTCATGTATTTTCAAAGGAAGCTCATCCATTTTACAACAGAGTACTATTACCTGAATATGTAAACGAACAAGTTGATTTTGATCACTTATTGAAGTTTAAATATGGTGAATTTGAAAAATTGAATGTGCACCTACACGTTTCAAACAGTATCGATCAGGTTAAAAGAGATGTCAAGCAAGTGATCGACTCCAAAGGTGAAAGCCATAGTTACGACTTGCTGATTATGGCTACAGGTAGCCGTGCCTTTGTACCCAATAATGTACCCATGCATTTGCCCGGCATGTTTACCATGCGCAACAAAGACAATGCCGATATGCTTAAGCAACACCTGGACAATGATGGTCATGTAACTATCGTTGGTGGAGGGCTGTTGGGACTGGAACTGGCAGCTGCATTGTCAGAAATCGACATTGAAGTCTCCATCATCCAACTTGCATCAAGGCTGATGGAACGACAGTTGGACACTTTGGCAAGCAACCTGCTGCGTACTAAGGTAGAAGAAATGAATATTAAAGTATATGTCAACGACGAAGTACAAAACATCAATATTCTGAACAATACCAAAAAGCTACAAGTAGATCTCAAAAGTGGCAAATCGCTTGAAAGCAATGCAGTAGTCTATGCTATAGGCACCAGACCCAATACCGAACTTGCTATTGAAGCAGGGTTGGATTGTGGACGTGGAGTCAAAGTAAATGATTACCTGCAAACCAGTGATCCTGATATCTATGCAATCGGCGAAATTGCCGAGCACGAAGGGAAAATGAACGGCACCACGGCAGCTGCCGAAGAACAAGCTGATGTTGCAGCACGATCTATTATTGGAGATCTGACCAGCATGTATAAAGGCACTGTATCCATGAATATCCTCAAGTTTGCCAACCTCGACCTGTGCTCTATTGGGAATCCCCAAATACCCGTAGGAAATAACGACTATGATGAAATTCTATTCATAGACAAAGCCAAGATATATTATAAGAAATGTATTATTCATAACGATAGGCTAATGGGAGCAATCCTTATGGGTGATAAGTCTGAGTTCCCTGAATTTAAAGATTTGATAGAAAACGGAGTAGAACTTTCTGACAAAAGAATGCAGCTACTTCGTACAGGCAAAACCCCGGAACCTATAATTGGTAAGCTGGTTTGCTCCTGCAACAATGTTGGAACAGGAAACATCCAAAAAGTAATAGATACCGGATGTACACAACTCAACGAGCTGTGTACATCAACAGGAGCAGGACTAGGGTGTGGCAGTTGCAAGGGAGAATTGCAAAATATGATCAACAAAACCAAAGTGCTTGAAAAAGAATTGATCAACGCTTAATTCGTATTTTATTACCTAATTTTGAATGGAAACTTTAACCAAAAAGGAAGTGAGTAGCTCAGTAGAAAAAAAGAAACGTGACCTGGTACGTGTTTTCGTAAAAGGTGGCATCATTTCTCCTGGCGATTTTCACAAAATCATCAATACTGCAAGTGATCTCGGTGCAGAATACATCCATTTTGGATCAAGGCAAGACATTCTGTTTCCTGTAAATGACCGCAACAAACCTGCTTTGGATGAAACATTCAAGTCCATCAATACAGAGTATGAAATCAATAAGTTTTTGCATCAAAACATAGTTTGTTCTTATGTAGCACTCGATGTGATGCCTAATAAAAAATGGCTGGTGCCCCATGTATATCATTATATTTTGGACAGTTTTGAATACCGCCCTAAGTTGAGAATCAACATTGTAGATCCCAGTCAGAGCCTTGTTCCTTTATTCACAGGAAACATCAACTTTATTGCTTCCTCAGTGGAAAACTACTGGTATGTTTACCTTCGTTTTGGAAAGTCAACTGCTTTTCCCAAAGCACTCCCGTTTTTGATATATGGCTATGACATTGCCAAGCTTGCAAAAGCCATTGAAGACCTTAACCTGCTTCAGGCAGAAATAGACATACAGGAAATCTCCGACAAACTCCTTCATGAAATAAGAATCAATATTCAAGCCTATACTGAAGAACTCCGATTTCCTGTTACTCACTTCCCGTATTATGAAGGCATCAACAGAAAATCCGATGGGAAATATTGGTTGGGGCTGTATTGGAGAAACAACAGCTTCAGTATTCCTTTTCTCAGAGAGCTTTGCAAACGATGTATCGACACCAACGTAGGAAAAATAAGCCTTACTCCCTGGAAATCTTTTGTAATAAAGGGAATACAAGAATCGGACAGAGTGGGTTGGGAAAAATTTATGGGTAGCAACGGAATGAATCTCAGGCATTCTGCCTTGGAATTGAACTGGCACCTTCCGGTTTTGGATGAAGAAGCCATGGAGCTCAAAAACTACCTCGTAAGGGCTCTGGATCAGCAAGATATCAGTACTTCAGGATTGACCTTTACTATAAAAACTTCGGACGACATTATATTATTCACCTCTGTGGTCATTGAAAAAAACAATGACACCAATGTTTTCGACACTTACAATATCTTGTATTCAAAAGATTTCAACCCAAATCTCAGTGAATACTTCTACTATGCTAAAAACATAACCAGAGAAGTCATCCCTCCCTTGCTTATGGAATTGAGCCTCAAATACTATGAGCAGCTCGAAGAAGAGCCCAAACCTACAACTGAACACTCGACAGAAAAGGCTAAAAAGGACCAATTGCTCTATCAATGTACAAATTGCCTGACCATATATGATCAGGCTTATGGCGATAGCAATGCCAACATAAAATCCGGAGTAGCCTTTCCTGATCTACCTGCAGATTATACCTGTCCCCTCTGTGGAAGTAAGAAAGAAAATTTTAAAGTGGTCGGAAAATAAAATACATCTATTTAAAAAATTCAATATTAGCCCTTAGAATTATCAGGCAATCCTTTAATAGAAATAAATTTGGAAAAATAATGTTAGCCTATATTTTTTATAAAATGTTAGATTTACATTATGAAATACTTCCCCACTATTCTAATTTTACCGTTCCTGTTTATCAATTTATCTGCAAAAGCAGAAGACACAGTCGCAAAACAATGGAACGAGGTACTGCTCGAAGGCATCCGAAACGACTATGCAAGGCCAACAGTACACGCACGAAATCTATTCCACATATCAGCTGCTATGTATGATTGCTGGGCAGTTTATGACCCGATAGCCAATACCTATTTTCTAGGAAGGGAGATTGATGGATTCAAAATTGATTTTGATGGAATACCCGAACCGAACAACTATCAAGAAGCTCGGAATGAAGCATTGAGTTATGCCTGCTACCGACTGATCAAACACAGATTTGAACTTTCTCCCGGAGCTACAGAAATCACCGCCTTAGCTGATGAACTTATGGCTACTCTGGGTTATGACACAGGTATAGAGACAACAAATTATTCCACTGGCTCTGCTGCAGGACTGGGTAATTATCTGGCTGAAAAAATCATAGCATTTGGCCTGCAAGACGGCTCCAACGAACAATATGAATATGGAAATCTATATTACGAACCTGTAAATCCTCCACTGGTTGTCGTCAACTCAGGCAATGAGGATATCACAGATCCTAACCGTTGGCAACCGTTGGCTTTTGACTTATTCATCGATCAGGCAGGTAACGAGATACCGGGAAAAGTACCGTCTTTTTTAAGCCCTGAATGGGGAAATACAATACCTTTTTCCTTGACGGATGAAGATGCTATCGTTTACACAAGAGATGGAGAAGAGTACAAAGTATATTTTGATCCCGGGCATCCTGCCTATATTGATCCTGAAGATAACGCTGCTTCTCAAAATTACAAATGGAATTTCTCATTGGTAGCGATGTGGTCTTCTCACCTTGATCCTACCGACAACATTATGTGGGATATTTCTCCGGGCAGTATTGGCAACCTGAAAGTAGAAGACTTGCCCACCACTATTTCCGGATTGAAAGATTTTTACAATCAGTTAAATGGAGGTGACCCAAGTACAGGCTACACAGTAAATCCAAAAACAGGACAACCTTACGCAGAACAGTTGGTTCCCCGAGGCGACTATGCCCGTGTTTTGGCAGAGTTTTGGGCTGATGGGCCAAACTCAGAGACCCCTCCCGGTCACTGGTTTACTATTTTGAATTATGTAAATGCACACCCTGATTTGGTGAAAAAATTTAAAGGAGAAGGCGAATTGGTGGATGAATTTGAATGGGATGTCAAAAGTTACTTTACATTAGGAGGTGCAATGCACGATGTAGCTATCAGTGCCTGGGGCATTAAAGGGTACTATGATTTTATCAGACCAATTTCCGCTATCCGATATATGGCCGATCAGGGACAATCGTCCGATCCTGGCAAAGCAAGCTATAGCGAAGCTGGTATTCCACTTGTAGATGATTTCATTGAACTTGTAGATGCTAACGACCCACTTTCGGGTGAGGGCAATGAGCATGTGGGTAAAATAAAACTGCGCAGTTGGAAGGGACCAGAATATATCAACGATCCAGAAGTAGATGAATCCGGAGTGGACTGGATTTTAGCAGAAAATTGGTGGCCCTACCAACGACCTTCGTTTGTCACCCCTCCTTTTGCCGGATACGTTTCGGGGCATTCAACCTTCTCACGTACTGCAGCTATTATATTAGCTTCCTTCACCGGAGATGAGTATTTTCCCGGTGGTATGGGTGAATTTGAAGCTCCAAAAAATGAATTTTTGGTATTTGAAGAAGGACCGAGCGTAGATGTAACGCTACAATGGGCAAAATATCTGGATGCCTCAGACCAATGCAGCTTGTCCCGGATATGGGGTGGCATCCACCCTCCTGTCGATGACATCCCCGGCAGGTTGATTGGTGAGAAAATCGGTAAAAAAGCTTTCGAACATGCCAAAGATTTTTTTAATGGCAAAATAGTTCTGGGAATTGAAGAGGAAATACAAAACTCTATAGCCGTTTACCCCAATCCTACTTCATCTGGATCAATTATAAACATCAACAACTCTGGTAACTCCTCGGTGAAAAATGTACAAATTATGGGAATAGATGGCAAAGTCATTCACACCATTTTACCGAAGGATATTCAGCAGTATTCTAATGAAATAAGAATGAAGTTACCCACTCAAACAAATGGCATTTACCTCGTAAAGGTACAGTTTGACAACAAAGTACTTTTGGAAAAAATCAGGATTATTAATTAGTGGTGTCCGACTAAATTTTAAATACCCTGAAAAAGTACGTTTAAACGAAATGAGAAAAGATTTTTTCGATTTCCTAAAACTACCCCCGTCCCCTGAAGGGGTGATCAAAAAGTCCCCTTTAGGCCTACCGATCAGGCAGGGGTGATTTTGATAAATTTCCTTCGAAGGCAAAATCTTTTCTCGGACACTAATAAAATTTAATTAGAAAAAAACTCAATACTACAGGTCACACTGTTATCAATCGTCTTCGTCTTTCTCTAAAGTTCCGGTGATCCCCTCAGATACATTAATAATATGATCTCCCACTTTTTCCAGTCCGAACAAAATATCTCTGTAAACTATTCCCAATTTGACATCATATCCTTTTGAATCAATATTATTCAAATGCTTCTTACTCAGTTTTTTCAATACTTTATTGATATTATCTTCTTTTGACACGGCCTCTGCTAATGATACATCATGATATTCGGTTTTGAGGTTGTCATACATTGTATCAAAAGCTTCATTTACAGCCTCAAACATGAGTTTATAATCATTTTTCTGTTCTTTTGTAAACCGTAATTCATGTTTGGATTTCCTCCTCACATCATTTGACATTCTCAAAATAATATCAGCAATTCGTTCCAGATCATTGGTAATACTCAATATCCCTTTGATCTCCTGAGACGATCTTGCACTCAACCTTCCTTCGGCTACTTTCACAAGATAATCGTCTATCTCCAACTCTAATTCGTCCGTTCTGTCTTCGTACCTCTGTATTTTATCTAATAACCTTTTTTCTTCTTTGGGGTCATCTGTATTGATCAGATCGTGAAGAAAGCCAAACATTTTTTTAGTCATTTTTCCGAATTTGGCTACTTCCTTTCTGGCTTCCATTAAAGAAAGTTCAGCGGTTCTCATCAGCTGGGTACCAATGTATTCCAAGTGAAAGACTTCATCTTCGTCACTTCTTACAGGAACCATTTTTTCAACGACCTTCACAATCAGTGGTATGAACCAAATCATAACAGCAGTATTAATGATGTTAAAACTAATGTGGAAGTATGTCAAACCCCATTTGATCGCCGGTACCTGAGTTAATGGAGATCCCTGCCCGGAACCAGACATCACAGTATCTATTCCTCTTAAATAAAGATGAAATACAATAAGCATCCACGCCACACCAAAAACATTAAACATTAAGTGAGCGCGAGCGGCTCTTTTAGCATGGACATTACCTACTAAGGCAGCTAAATTAGCAGTTATGGTAGTTCCTATATTTTCTCCAAGTACTATCGCAGCAGCCAATTCAAACGGAATCCAGCCATTTTCACACATAATAAGGGTAATTGCCATTGCAGCACTGGAAGATTGAACTACTACAGTAATAATTGTACCTAATACTACAAATAATATAATCGAAGCAAAACCAAAGTCATTCAAATTTGTAATCCAGGCTAGTATTTCCGGATTTTGCTTCAAATCAGGAACAGCATCCTTCAATGCTGACAATCCCATAAAAAGTAAAGCAAATCCGATCAAAAACTCTCCCCAATATTTTAGGCTTTCCTTTTTTGCAAAAAGCAGAGGAAATCCGACGGCAATTATTGGAAGTGTATAAGTACTAATACTGAACTTAGAAAACCCGAATACCAAAATCAAAACAGCAGTTATGGTAGTTCCAATATTGGCTCCCATTATCACGCTTATTGCTTGTTTCAATTTAAGCAATCCAGCGTTTACAAAACTTACTATCATTACTGTGGTGGCAGACGAAGACTGAATTACGGCGGTAGTTAAAAATCCGGTCAAGACTCCACTAAGCCTGTTGGAAGTGATCGTATTCATGATACCTCTAAGGTTATCACCAGCTACTTTTTGGATAGCCTCACTCATCACCTTCATTCCGTAAATAAAAAATCCTAAAGCTCCTATTAGCTGAAGAAATTCAAAAAATCCGTATTCCACAATCAAGTAGGTTAATTATAAAAATATGTTTTGCTGTTTCAAAATCAGGCAAATGTATATATAAAAACAATTACCCATTTTAACGAATTGTTACCATTTGACCGAACCCGAAATTTCTTTATTCTTTTTAATCTCTATTAAAAGGAGCAATATGAATTATTATAATATCAAATCAGAAGCAGTTTCAAAAGAATAGAACAAGGGTAAAACAATTAACTAATTAGAGTTCAAATAATTAGAGCTTCAGCTTCTTAAATCACCAGTTTAATGAATAACAATAAAACCAATTTCAATATTAGTCAAACCAGAATTAAATGACTTCAATTCGCTTTTAGTCATATTACCTTAAGGTTAATTAATTAACATTAAATTAATTTTTAAGCAATACTTTATTAACATTCTGATAACAATATACATAGATTTACGCTTTTAAAACAAATAAAAAAATGAATGAGAATACCATTACTTATTTATTTCATAATTGCTTTTTTAGCAACCAAATCTCATGGCCAGGAAAAACAGTTACATGGAAATGGGATAAAACATACCGCTCAGGATTCTTCTTTTAGCATTAAATTCAATACCAGGTTTCAAACTTTATATGAAGCCAAAATCAATACTTCGACAAACGACTGGTCAGATAAATTAATGATCAGACGATTTCGCCTCAAATTTGGAGGGTTTGCATATAATCCAAAATTCGAATACAAAATAGAATTGGCCCTATCAAATCGAGATCAAAGAGTGCCAATTCAAAAAATAGATGACGGATCAAACATGGTACTGGACGCAGTGTTAAAATGGCACTTTGCTAAAAACTGGCAACTGTGGTTTGGACAAACCAAGCTACCCGGAAATAGAGAAAGGGTAATCTCATCTCAACAAATGCAATTTGTTGACCGTAGCAACCTTAATGCTCGTTTTAACCTGGATAGAGACAAAGGAATTCAACTGCATCATGAACATCAGGTTGGTAAAAATGTATTTAAAGAAACAGGATCTGTTTCTATGGGAGAAGGTCGAAATATTATTGACAAAAATACCGGCGGATATGATTATACCCTGAGAGCAGAATATCTTCCGTTTGGGGAGTTTCAAGCTGACGGGGATTATTTTGGGGCTGATTTGGAAAGAGAAAAGACGCCCAGGCTGGCATTTGGATTCACTTATGACTATAATGACCATGCTTCCAGAACCAGAGGTCAATTAGGTGATTATTTGGAAGAAACCAGTTCTCTTAAATCATATTTTATAGATATGATATTTAAGTATAAAGGCTTTTCACTCATGTCGGAGTATGTTAACAAAAAAATTGATAACGGCTCTGCTTTTGGTATAGAAGAAGGAAGTCAAACAGCGATCAACCCATCAGGTGATTTGGCTTACTTCTATACCGGTACCGGATTAAATATCCAATCAGGATATGTGTTCAAAAACAATTTTGAAATAGCTACCAGATACACCAAGTTAAATCCGGAACACTATAATGATAACAGGCAATATACTCTTGGTCTGTCGAAATACATTTCAAAGCATACATTAAAAATTCAAAGTGATATCACACTGATTGAAGAAATTGAAAATGCTGACATCATTATGTTCAGGCTACAAGTAGAGATAGGAATATAATGAGGTAAAATCCTATGCCTCTCCCTTGATCTTGGTTATCTCTTGTTTCAGTTCCATTACAATGTTGGTCAATTGGTCTATAGTCATGTCGGGATCAGTTTTTTCATCAGGGAAATTTACGCTTATAAAAGCCTTTGCTTCCCAAATTTCAAGAACATCTTCGCCTTTTATCTTGTAAGGTGAGTAACTTTTGTTGTCAGAGACAAGAAACAACTTACCTCCTTCTTCCATATAATTAAACACTCTTTTGTAAACCACTCCCTCATCCTTAGAAACCAAAACATAGGTTTTTCCATTTTTAATATACTCCGGTTTTTCCACATATTCTCCAATAATTACCGTACCGGGCAAAAGTGGAAGCATAGAATCTCCGGATATTTCAAAAGCACGATAAGTCGTGTTACCCGGCAACATTGGCAATCTGAATTTTGGCAATGATTCAATGTATTGAGGATCTGCATATCCGTTCAAATAACCGGCTGATGCTTTCTGAGGAATTAATTCAATATTTTCATTGTCTTCACTATCAACTGTGATAGACAATACTTTCAAGCTATCGGTACTTTTTTCATACAGTTCGTCATTAGAAAGCTTGCTTACATCTTTACTTATGATGGTATCGACAGATACTCCAAATACCTCAGACATTTTAAGTAAATTATTCAAACGAGGATCTGCCCTTCCTTCTTCATAAGCTCCAACTAATGATCTTTTGATTCCTATCACATCAGCAAAAGTCTCCTGCGTGTAGCCCTCTTTCTTCCTCAAAAACTTGATATTTTCGTTTACTTGTGCTTTTTCCATTGGTATTCACATCAGTTGATAAATGTGTTTTAAATTATAAAAACAAATTTACTATTAATTATCAAACAAGATGAAATTGGTATCGTGCTGGTCTTTTTTTCCGATAGAATACAAATTTATATGATGCACATTATCTCGAGATTTCACCATATCCAACCTGTTGATAATTTTCACGACCACATCTTTTAATGATTCACCCGAATCCGCTAAAATATAGCCATAGAGGTTTTTCTTCTTTTCTAGTGCCGCATAAAATTTCACCTGGCATTTTCCAGAATTTAATTTTTTGGAAGTAAGCTGTAATTTGTAATCTCCACCAATTGTCATACTTGTCATTTGTAATAATTTTAGAACGTTGCTTGAATTACTATACCGATTAGTAATCCATGTTTTAAAATTAGTAATTACTTAAATAATTAGCAATTAAAATACTAATTATTTTAGTTTATTGTAGATTTGTATTCATGTGATGAATATTATAACCTAATAGAGGTCAGTAGTTACCCACATATACAAATGTGGGTTTAACTTTATTGAATGGATATATTTCTTCAAGAGTTTTCTGAACGGTTCAAAACCGATCCCAAAGCAAGAGTTCTATTTTCAACAACATAGTGGTCAGAATTGGTAAACTCTGATAAAATCTATCAACAAGAATTAATATGCAATTACTGACATCCGACTAAATTCTATTTTTCACAAAAAGGTCTTGTAGAAGTTGAATTAAGGATCTTTTCCTAGGTTCTCATAAACACCCCCACTTGTAGGATCGAACATGTTGAGTTGTACTATCTGTAGGTTTCTGCT